>VBLM01000375.1 GCA_005879095.1 Deltaproteobacteria bacterium | reverse complement strand
GGACGTGGATCAGCTCTTCGGCCTCGCCCATGACGACGACGTCGGCGAACGGCTCGAGCGGCACCGGGTTCGAGAAGGTCAGCGGGCCGCCGCAGACGACCAGCGGGTGCCGTTCCGACCGTTCCTCGCGGTGGAGCGGCAGACCGGAGAGCTCGAGCATCTCCAGCACGCCGGTCAGCTCCAGCTCGTAGCTGACCGAGAAAGCGAGGCAGTCGAACTGCGAGACCTCGGATTGCGTCTCGTACGTGCAGAGGGGCACCCGCGCCTCGCGCCAGGCGGCGACATCGTCTGGATCTCGCGGTATATGGTCTGGAACCCGAGCGAGCTCATCCCGACGTGGTACGGGCTCGGGTAGCAGAGCGCGATCCGCGCGCGCGCCTGTCTGAACAGGGTACCCCGCTCCTCGGCCAGCCGGGTGCGGATCGGGTCGAGGAGAGACCAGCGCGACATTGGGGACACCTTAACCGGGACACCTTGACTCGCACAGTCTTACCGGCGGCGAGACGTAGGAACGGCGTGAGTGACGGGTTCAAGGTGTCCCGGTTAAGGTGTCCCGGTTAAGGTGTCCCAAACCGTGCGCCCGCTTGTTCTCCTGCTTGTGGCCGCTTGTGCGGACCTTTCGGCGAAGCCGACCTTTCCGGTGGAGGCGGCGGGACGGCGGTGATCTCGGAGCAGGCCGTCCTGGGCATTTCGGATGCGGGTGATGCGGCCGTCGCGCAGCTCATCGACGCTGATGGCAAGGATCCTGAGCTGTCGTTGCTGATCTTCGATCGCGCGGGCGGCCCGAGCAGGCCGGTGGCGACGGCGCAAGCCAAGGCGGCGCGAGCCGTCGCGCAGCGGGTCCGTGAAGCAGGGCGGCGACCGTCGCCGATCCTCGCTGCCGCCCTGGCTGCCGATTGGCCCGAGGCCGCCATTCGCGCCGGCGAGCTCGGCTTCGAGCCGCATCCGCCCGCGATGCCCGAGCCCGGCCGGCGGCGCTGGCTGGTGACCGGCGCGGCCGAGATCGGCTCGCTGCCGCTGGCGCTGCCGCGCTGCTGCTGCTCTTGTCGGAACGGCCCGGCGCTTCCGCCCTCTCCGGCGATGAGATCGAGCTCGCCCGCATGACGCTGGCGGGCGTCCCGGTCGCGCCCGAGCTGTGGATCGCGCGCAACGTCGCCTGGCTCGTCTCCGGCTCGTTCCTCGAGAGCGGCGCGCTCCACCGCGCGGTCGGCGTGCGGCGCGGTTCCCTCACGCGCGGCGAAGCCCGGCTGCACAACGCGCACGGCCTCGCCGACTACGCCGCCGGCGACCTCGACGCAGCGCGGCGCGAGTTCGATCGCGCCATCGCCGCCGATCCCGGCTGGGTGGACGGTCTCTACAACGCCGCCTCGGCCGCCGCGCTCTCCGACAAACCGGAAGAAGCCGTCGCGCTTCTCCGCCGCGCCGCCGAGGCCGATCCCGCCCGCGTCCAAGTGCTCGGCCGCAACGACGAGGATCTCAAAGTCTTACGCAAACGCGCCGACGTCCGCGCTCTTCTGGGCCTCCACCGCCCCCCTCCGGAGAACATACCCCCGCCACCTTGACCACCGACTCGGATTGACGCGTGTACTCCGATGCGCAAGTCGTCGATCCGGCGCCTGCGGCGCCTCCACCAGGGTGGAGCTCGCTCCCCCCTGGACCCCCCAACAGCTTACGGATGAGGCGTATCAGGACCCTGTGCTAGGTTCCGGGCCCGCATGCCGATCTTGTTCATGCTTTGCGCGTCGTGCGCGCTGCTGGCTGCGGCTCCGGCTTCGCCTTCCGGCGAGCTGTCCGAAGAGCGCGCCAGGCAGATCCTGCCGCGCGCCGACCTGAGCCAGCTGACCGACGCGCAACGGGCGCAGTTCCTCGAGATCGCCGGCGACACCTTCGACTACGCCGGCTGCAACGACACGCTCGCCCAGTGCCTGCGCGCCACCGTCAAGGACCGCCACGCCCTGCGCATGACCGAATTGATCAAGGGCGCGCTCGTCGAGGGCTACACCCCGAGCGTGATCATCGAGATGGTCGAGCGCTATTACGCCTCGTTCCCCAAGGACAAGCGGCAGAAGCTGAACGATTCCGACTGCCCGCAGCTGGGCGAGCCAAAGGCGCCGGTGGCGGTCGTTGAGTACTCCGATTTCCAGTGCCCGCACTGCGCCACCGCGAGCAAGCCGTTGCGCGACATGGTCCAGGCGCTGCCCGGCAAGGTTCGTTTGTGCTCAAAGTATTTCCCCCTCCCGTCGCACAACCGCGCGCAGGTCGCCGCCGGCTGCGCCGAGTTCGCCCGCCTGAAAGGGAAGTACTGGGAGATGAGCGAGATGCTCTTCGGCCACCAGGACGAGCTGGAGGACGGGCAGCTCAAGACGTACGCGAAACAGCTCGGCCTCGACGGAAACCAGATGTTGAAAGAGGTCTACGCGGGCAAGTTCGACGCGGTCATCGAGAAACAGAAGAAGGAGGGCGTCGACGCCGGTGTGCGTGCCACACCTACCCTCTTCTTCGACGGCCGCCAGTACACGCTGCCGCTCAAGCCGGAGTTCCTCGTCTTCTCCGCGCAGGACGAGGAAGAGTGGCAGCGCAACAAGGGCGGGTGGGACAAGGAATGATTCTCGCGCTTCTGGTTGCAATCGCGGACGCCGGCATGCCGGCGGCCGCACCGGTTCCCATTGCGCCGCTGCAGGCCGCCCCGGACATCGTGCCCCTGGTGCCCCCGCCGCCGGAGTACACGCTCTCGCTGAAAGACGGCGGCTGGCGGGTGCACGTCAATTTCCGGCCGGGCGAGCCGCAGCCGGGCGAGGTCGTGGAAGTGACGTTCGACGTCGGACGCCAGAAGGACGGCGACGTCGGCGAGCCGCAGCCGTGGAACGACGGCAAGCTGGCCTTGACCGTCACCGGCCCCGGCCCGCGCACGAAGTACCTGGTGCGCGCGCTCGGCGACGCCGGCGTTTACGGAGTGCACTGGACGCCGGTCAGCCGCGGCCTGTGGACGCTCGCCCTCGCGCCCTACAAGGATGCCGGTCCGACCGTCAGCTTCCAGGTCGGCGCGGGCGAGCCGATGCCGGTCGCTTCACAGGGCCACATGGTACAGGCCTCGCGGATGGTGGTCGGCGCGCGCGGTTCCGAGCGGCCCACCGTCAAGCAGCTGATGGCCGACCTCGGCAAGCGGTGGCAGCGCGAGGTCGATTCAGCCCAGCCCGATCCCGCCGAGCTCAAGGCGATGGCGAAATTGCTCCACGCGGCGCAGGGCCGATCGCCGCTGCCGGCGAATGGCGCCGAGTTCGACGGTCTCGCCGCGCAGGAAGCGGCCGCGCTGGAGAAGGGCGCCATTCCCGACGCCACCAGCTGCCTCAAGTGTCACGTGAAGTTCAGGGATTCCTGGGTCGCGGATCTCTCGCGCTGGCCGGAGATCAAGCGATGACCGGCCTGATTCTCCTTCTGGCGCTCGCGGAACCGCTGTTGCCGGGCGATGCGCGGAATGCGGTGAAGCTCCACCGGATGCATTGCATCGGGTGCCACGCGGCGGATGGCACGCCGACCCAGGCCGGGCGATCGCTCGGCGCGCCGATGCTGAAGGATCCGGCCTTGGTCGCAGGCCGCACCGATGACCAGCTGCTCACGCTGTTGCTCAAGGGCACGCCGAAACATCCGCCGCCGGGGACGGCGCTCACGCTGCTCGACGCGGCGGACCTCGTCGCGTATCTGCGCGCGGGCCTGCCTTCGATCTCCGACCTGTTCCCCGATGCCGCGGCCTACACCGCGAAGGCTTACACGCTGCAGGGTCCGGCGCTGGTTCGGGCC
>VBLM01000049.1:4498-6250 GCA_005879095.1 Deltaproteobacteria bacterium | reverse complement strand
CCGGCCGCGCGAACTCCGCCACGACCTCGCGGATGACGTGGATGCTCTCGGCCTCCAGACGGCGAAGGTGCGAGAGAGACTGGCCTGGCGCGCGGGTCATCGGGTGGCCTCCACGATCGGTGTGCGCCAGCCGAGGATGGCTGCTTCGACGACGGCGAGCGCGATCAGTCCGCCCCAGGCGAGAGGCGCGGAGACCAGTTGGCGATCGATCAGCGTCCGGGCCAGGCCGAATCCGACCAGCAGCGCGTCGGTGGCCATGCAGAGGCGGCGGAACGGTTCCGGCGCGAGACGGCGCAGCGCGAGATAGCCGAGCGGCACGCCGATCAGAACGCTCGGCGCCAGCGCGCCGGCGAAGCGCACGGCGGGCGCGGTGAAGATTCCCAGAGCGAGGTACGCAGCCAGCGTGCAGACCGATTCCGTCAGCCGGAAGATGCTGAGCGCGGCGCGGAACTCGTCCTTGGTCAGGCCCTGGTTGTTGAAGATCAGAGCCAGCGGCGGGCCCGAGATGGTGGTCGCGCCGTACAGCGCCCCCATCGCCACGCCGGCGGGCACCGCGGCGATCCGCTCGCGCCGGATCGGCCGGCGGACTCCCGCCGACTGCACGACGATGAGCGGCAGCAGCACGGCGAAGGTCGCCAGCTTGAGGAGACCCGGATCGACGCGCGCCAGCGCCAGGCTGCCGATCACGACTCCCGGCACGGCGCCGAACAGGAGCGGCGGCATGCGCGGCCAGACCGCGGGAAGCGACTTGCGATTCGCCGCCAGCGCCAGCGCGTTGATGAACAGCTCGAGCAGGACCAGCGCCGGATTGAGGACGCGCCCGGCGTAGAAGAGCAGGGCGACCGGCACGGTGATCGACGAAAAGCCGTAGCCGAGGCCTCCGTTGACGGCCGCGGCGATCAGCGCGACGGCGGCGATCAGGATTTCGCTGGTGTTCACGTCAGCGACCTCCTCTGACGTGCAGCCCGCACTCCTTGTGCTCGGGCTGCTCCCACCACCAGCGGCCGGCGCGCACGTCCTCGCCTGGCGCGACCGCGCGTGTGCAGGGGGCACAGCCGATCGAGGGATAGCCGCGCGCGTGCAGCGCATTGAGCGGAAGCTCTTGTGCGCGCGCGTAGCGCCAGACTTCCGCTTCCGTCCAGCGCGCGAGCGGGTTGAGCTTGACGATTCCGCCGTGCGCCTCGTCGATCTCGGCGGGCTCGACCTCGGCGCGGGTGATGGACTGCTCGCGCCGCAGGCCGGTGATCCAGGCGGACTTTCCCGACAGCGCGCGAGAGAGCGGTTCGAGCTTGCGGATCGCGCAGCATTCCTTCCGCTCTTCGACGCTGCGGCGGAAGGAGAAGAACCCCTTCTCCCGCTCGAGTTGCTCCACCGCGGCGCGCTCGGGAACGAACGTCTCGATGGCGATGCCGTAGCGGCGCCGCACCTCCTCCATCACCTCGTACGTCTCGGGCGGGAGGCGTCCGGTATCCAGCGTGAAGACACCGGCGCGCGGCGCGTGTCGCGACGCGAGATCGATGAGCACCACGTCTTCGACGCCGAAGCTGGAGGCGATGGCCGCGCGCGCGCCGAACTCCGCGTCGGCCCAGGCGAGGACCTCCTCGGCGGGCGCCTCCGCGAGCCATGTCGGAATCGATCGTCTTCCTTCCATCCGTTCCTCCTGCGCCAAAAAGCAGAAGGCCCGCCTCCCCTTGGGTGGCGGGCCTTCGACGAGTTCGCTTCGGATCTACCGCGGCTTACGCGGAGTCGAGC
>VBLM01000049.1:3809-4441 GCA_005879095.1 Deltaproteobacteria bacterium | reverse complement strand
TGGGCGGCGTCCCGGTCAAGCGGACCTGCGCTCACGACGAAATTCGACTGTCCTCGCGGGCACCTGCGCGGCCGCGGAGATGCCGCACCAGAAGGCCCGCCGCGAGCGCGACGTAGACGGCCGAGAAGGCGAGCCGGACCCCCGTCTGCGGGAAGGGAAATTGCGCCGCGAAGAGCACCAGCAGCGCGATCGCTTCCCAGATGGCGAGACGCAGGTCGATCAGCACCGCGAATCCGAGGATGGTCTGTGCGGCCGTGAGGATGAACTCCTCCGTCTGCCGGGCGTCGAGTGCCCACCAGGATGCGCCGCCTGCGCCGCGGCAGATCGCCGATCTGCTTCGCCACGCCGACCAGCTCCGGCTCAGTCCGCTTTCCCTGCGCCGCGCGCCAGAGATAGGCGCCGAAGAGGGTGAGCAGCGCCACCGCGTCGTACCAGGCGAGCCGGCGCGTAAACGGGATCAACAGCGAGTACAGGCTGGCGGCGCCGAGGAATCGGAGATCGACACGGCGCCCCTCGTGCAGCTCAAGCCCGCGCGGCTTCTCACCCCGTCTCCGCAGTCCCCAGGCGAAGAGGAGCGCGACGAACGGCCAGCCGAGCCAGAGCAGGAGCCGATTGCTCCCGGTCATGTTCGC
>VBLM01000049.1:2015-3752 GCA_005879095.1 Deltaproteobacteria bacterium | reverse complement strand
TTCCCGGAGATGTCGTGCTGCGCCGCCTCCGCTGCCCAGACGAGCAGGAACGACGCCGCAACCACCGCGAGCCCGAAGAGCGGCACAGCCGCCGGCGCCGCGAGGTGCGCGCCGGAGAGGCGAAGCACGATTGCCGGAACGGCGACTGAGACCGCGAGCGCGACCCTCCACCATCTCGACAATTCGCCTCCTTTGCAGGGGTGGACAGATAAGCCCTCCGCGCGGGAGTCTCAACGTCTTGCCATGCTAGTCATGCACCAGGAGGTACAAATGATGCGCATCTTTTGCGCGGCCGCCTTTCTCGGAGCGTCCGCTTCCTGGGCGCAGCCGATGAAGATCCTCAAGGCCGACTACCAGATCGATTCCGTCGATCGCGGCATCCGCCTCTTCGTGCGCGAGAAGAAGGCGGAGGGAGCAAAGGCCGGTGAGGACAACGTGGTGCTCTTCATCCACGGCGCGACCTTCCCGTCCACGCCCGATTTCGACCTGCAATACAAGGACTACTCATGGGCCGACTGGATGGTCCAGCATGGCTACGTGGTCTACATGTTCGACAAGCGCAATTACGGTTTCTCCTCTCGCGAAAAGGCGATGGACGAGCCGGCCGCGGCGAACCGGCCGGTCTCGAGGTCGTTCCTCGTCATCCGCGACATCGGCGCAGTGGTCGATCACATCCGCGCGAAAAACAAGGTCTCCCGCGTGACGCTGATCGGCTGGTCGTGGGGCGCGATGACCGCCGGCTATTACACCTCGCTGCACGGCGAGAACGTCCGCAAACTGGTGCTCTACGCGCCGCTCTACGAGAATTCGCTCCACACCAACATCGGGGCGGGCAGCGGCCTGCAGGACAAGCGCGTTCCCTGGCAGTTCAACTACGGGATGGGCGCGTACCGGCTCGGCAGCGCGGAAGCGAACAACAAGCGCTGGGACGGCGAGATCCCGGTTCAGGACAAGACCGAATATCGCGAGCAGGGCGTCCAAGACGCGTTCAATGCCGCGGCGCTGGCAACCGATCCCACCAGCAATACGCGGACCCCACCATCGTTGCGCGCGCCCAACGGCGTGATGGAGGACTCGTTCTACCAGGCCACCGGCCGCCGGATGTGGAACGCGGCGAACATCTACGTGCCCGCCCTGGTCATCGCCGGCGAGGACGACACCTGGAGCTTCCCGCAGGACCGCGAAGGCCTGATGCGCGACCTGACCAACGCGCCGGCGAAGAAGCACGTGACGCTGCCGCACGCGACGCACTTCGTCCTCTTCGAGAAGCAGCGCTTCCGGTTCTTCGAGGAGATCGATTCCTTCCTCAAATCCAGCGCCTCGGCAGGCCGATAGGCGGAAGCTGCGGGGCTCAGCTGGCCCCCGGCAGTTGCCCCGCATCCGCGGCGGCGAGGAATGCGAGGGCCACCGCGGTCGCCCCCGGATCGTTCACTCCTGCCAGATTCGCTGTCGTCACGTACGAAGAGCGTCCGGCGCCTGCCTTCTTCATCGCGGCCGTCGCGTCCGCGCCTTGCCGGGCCGCGGTCGCGGCGGCTTTTATGTCGCCCTCTTTGAGCGCGTCGACGGCAGGGATGAGCGCATCGAGCATGGTGCGGTCGCCCGTTTTCGCGCCGCCATAATGCTGGACGGCGGCGATTCCCTTCTCGAAGGCGATTCGCCAGTTCTTCGAACGCGCCAGCTCGGTTCCTGTCGCAGTGAAGAAGATCGACATCAGCACGCCGCTCGACCCGCCCATCG
>VBLM01000049.1:0-1976 GCA_005879095.1 Deltaproteobacteria bacterium | reverse complement strand
GGTGGCGAACGTGGTGCCGGTGTCTCCGTCGCCGACTCTCGCGTCCAGCGCGTTCAGCTCGGTTTCATTCTTCAGCAGCACGTCGCAGATGCGCTGCACGACGGCCGTCATCCGCTGGCTCGTGGATCCCTGGAACCTCGCTGCCGGTGCGAGATCGGGCAGCGACAGAATCGTCTTCGGCTCGAGCTTCACACCGGGCACCCACGCGATGGGCCCGACCGGCGAGAGCAACGCCTCGCGGCGCCGGTCGTTCAACTCGATGAGCGAGAGCGAGAAGCCGTTCATGTCCAGCGAGGTCATCAGCGTCGCGGGACCGAAGACGAGCTCGATGCGCGGGCCGAGCCGCGAGTTGACCACCTCGTTGACGATGACGCCCATCTCCATCGGCGGCACGCTGCCGAGGTTGTTGACCAGCAGGCCGAGCGGAACGTCGCCGCACGTTGCCGACAGCTTCTCGACCATCAGATCGACGATCTGCTTGACCGATTCGGACTCGATCACTGCCGCCCCTGGCTCGCCGTGGATTCCGAGGCCGAGCTCCGCCTCGCGTTCGCCGATGCGGCTCTGCGCCCGCTGCCCCGGGATGGTGCAGGTCGAGAGCGAAACGCCCAGCGAATGCACGCGCGCCGCGGCGTCCGCGGCTGCTGCCTTCACCGTCTCCAGGTCGCAGCCGGCCTCGGCGAGATGGCCCGCGATCTTGTGCACGAAGAGGGTTCCCGCGATCCCGCGTGGCCTCGGAGCGTCGGGCAGCGCGACGTCGTCGGAGACGATCACCATCTCGACTCTGTAGCCGAGGCGCTTCGCCTTCTCCGCGGCGAGGCCGAAGTTGAGGCGGTCGCCGGTGTAGTTCTTGACGACGAGCAGGCAACCCGGTTCGCCCGTCACCGCGAGGATGCAGGCGAGCACCGCGTCGACGCTGGGCGAGGCGAAGATCTCGCCCGAGATCGCGCCGGCGAGCATGCCCGCGCCGACGAAACCCGCGTGCGCCGGCTCGTGACCCGCGCCGCCGCCCGAGACGACGGCCACCTTGCGCTTGTCCCAATTCCTGCGGACCACGACCTTGATGTGCGGGTACCCGTCGAGACGCGCGAGCTTTCCGCCGGAGCTCGAGAGCAGACCGTCGATCGCTTCGGTGACGATGGTTTCGCGTGCGTTGAGGAATCGTTTCATGCCTCGACGTTTAGTTTAGTGAGTTCAGTGAAGTCAAGAGAGCTCACTAAACGCAGTGCGGCACGATCGCCGAACCCGCGCTGACTACGGACAGTTTCGTCATTTCTCGCGCACTGCGTCGTAAAAACGGCAGTTTCCGCCGACGAATTTGTTGCGCCGGCGCTTGACTCCCGCGCTGCGGACAGTTTAGTGTAGTTCACTGAACTAAACCGGAGAAGCTCGACACCGGATCCCTTTTTCCCTCGTCTTCAAACCCAGCCAGACAAACGATCAGGAGAAGTCATGCGGAAGCAAACTCGTTCGCTCGCAGCCTCGTCAGCGGCGGTCGCCGCCTTCCTGCTGCTCGCACCCGCGGCGCGCGCGGTGGACATTCAGTCCGGCGACTGGAAGCTCGCAGTCACCGGGTACGCCAACGCCTACGAGCAGCTCGCGTTCTGCAACCACGGCAGCGTCACGGTCCAGGGCGGGTTCGCCTGCCAGACGCCGTCGGCCCTGAGCAGCCGCTCGGGGATCCAGAACGGCCTCGGCGTCGGCCACTTCGGCGTCTCCGCCTCCACCGTGAAGGACGGCTGGACGGTGGGCGGAACCGGCGAGATCTGGTCGGGCATCCTCGGCGGCAACGGTTTCGCCGAGACCATCGACTTCAAGAGCCAGGGCCCCTCGCTGCGCCAGAGCTACGTCTTCTTCGGCAACGGCATCGGCACCTTCAAGGTCGGCCGCATGTTCGGCGTCTTCGGCTCCGACGCGATCGCCAACGACATGACGCTCAACGGCGTCGGCTCGGCCGCCGTGCGCGGCGGCGGCAA
>VBLM01000373.1 GCA_005879095.1 Deltaproteobacteria bacterium | reverse complement strand
CGAGCTGGTCGTCCGCAAGGGGACGCAGGTGGCCACGCTGCAGGCGGGCGGCGGCGACCCGGTCACGTTCGAGACGCTGCGCGACATCACGCTTTTGCCGGTCCACGTCGTCCGCGCCGCTTCCAGCCATCGCGCGACGGTGGCCGATCACACCGAGGCGCTCGCTTCCGGCGAGGCCAAGGAGCCGCTCTTCACCGGCGTGCAGGAAGTGGAGCGGTTCCTCTACCTCGGCGACGACCGGTTGAACGCGTTCAACGAGGAAGCCGCAGTCGACCTCTTCTTCGAGGCCATGCCGGGTTCGAGCGGCCCGCGGGTCCCGACCATCACCGAATGGCAGTACTTCGACGGCAAGCGCTGGCGCGACATGACCGTGAACCGCGCCGAGTCCGACGCGCGGCGGCTGTCGTTCGGCAGCCACCCCGGCATCGAGAAGCAGATCGTCAACAACGTGGAGACTTTCTGGGTGCGCGGCAAGCTCGCGGAACCATTGAAGGATCCGTCCGCGGTTCAGCTCGACAGCGTCTCGCTCCGCGTCGAGATCCTCGGCGAGGGCATGGCCCCAGAGAACGCCTTCGTCAACATCGGCAGCTACATCTTCCTGCCGGTCGACCAGGGCAAGAGCTTCAACCCCTTCGGCGAAGAGCCCAAGTTCGACTGCGCGCTCTACCTCGGCCACAAGGAGCTGTTCGCCGCTCCCGAAGCCCGCATCCGCATCGAGGCGCAGCTGGTCGAGCCCTCGGTGGTGCCGAGCCCCGAAGGCAGCCCCGATCTGATGGTCTTCTGGGAGTACTGGAACGGCCGCAAGTGGGCCGAGCTGGGCAAGACCAGCCCGATGGGAGTCTCCGGTGTGCAGGGGCAGTACAACTTCCTCGACTCGACCGGCGCCTTCACCCGGAACGGCGCGCTCAGCTTCGACCGGCCGCAGGACATGATCGAGACCGAGGTGGGCGGCCAGAAGAACTTCTGGATCCGCGCCCGGATCAACTCCGGCAACTACGGCGCGCCCGGCAGCTACGAGCTGGTCGGCCAGAACTGGGTCTTCAAGGAGGACCGGCCGCTGCGCCCGCCATGCCTCAAGTCGCTGGTCTTCAAGTACGTGCGGGAGCCGAAGCCGATCGCGCACTCGATGAGCTTCAACGACTTCCAGTACCGCGATCACACCGACGATTTGCTCACGCCGTACGTCTACTTCCAGCCGTTCCTGCCCGATCAGGACGAGTCGCCCGCCTTCTACCTCGCGTTCGACGACAAGTTCCCGCAGCGGACCATCAACCTCTACTTCGAGCTGGACGACTCCGCGGTCGGCGGCGGCGAGCAGCTGGGCGGACCGGCTCCGGGCGCCGCAGAGGACGACATCGCGCAGAAGGGCCCGCGCGTGGTGTGGGAGTTCTGGGACGGGAATCGTTGGGCGGACCTGCTCCCGCAGGATCGCACCATCGGCTTCACCCGCTCCGGCTACCTGACGTTCCAGCCGCCGCGCAACATGGACAAGCGCAGCGTCTTCGATACCGAGGCGTTCTGGCTGCGCGCCCGGCTCGAGTCGGGCAGCTACGACCTGCCGCCGGTCCTGCGCGCGGTGATGGTCAACGCGGTCGACGCTTTGAATGGCGTCACGGTCGAGGAAGTGATCGGTTCGAGCGACGGCTCGATCGACCAGAGCTTCAAGCTCGCCAACGCGCCGATCCTGGGCGGGCCGCAGGTCTGGGTCCTCGAGCCCGACGCGCCGACGCCGGCCGACCGCAAGGTCATCCAGGCGGAGGAAGGCTTCGAGTCGATCGAGGCCGACGAGGACGGCAAGGGCACCTGGGTCCGCTGGCACGAAGTGGAGAATTTCTTCGACTCGCAGCCGAACTCGCGGCACTACCTGTGCGACCCGATCAAGGGCGAGATCAGCTTCGGCGACGGCCGCAAGGGCTGGGTACCGCCGACGGGCCGCGACTCGGTGAAGTGCGAGTACCGGCTGGGTGGGGGCGTGGCGGGGAATGTGGGCGCGAACACGCTGACGGTGCTCAAGCAGAGCATCGCCTTCGTGCAGGGCGTCTCGAATCCGTTCCCGGCGCAGGGCGGGGCGGACCCCGAGACCATCGAGGAAGCCAAGCGCCGCGGCACGTACGCGATCAAGAACCGCGATCGCGCCATCACCGCCGAGGATTACGAGTCGCTCGCGCTCGCTGCTTCACGCCGCGTCGCGCGCGCCAAGTGCGTGCAGTCCAGCGACGGCAGCATCTCGCTCCTGCTCGTGCCCAAGGCGGAGCGCGAGGACGGCGATGCCCGCGCGGTGCCGTCGCGCGACCTGATCGACCGCGTCGCGTCCTACATCGACAAGCGCCGGCTGATCACGGCGCGCGTCAACGTCGGCAAGCCGAAGCTGGTGCCGGTCTCGCTCGAGCTGACCATTTCGCTCAAGCCCGGCGCCACCGCCGACCGCGTCAAGGCGGACGTCAAGGACAAGGTGAAGAAGCTCTTGAACCCGCTCCACGGCGGACCCAAGGCCGACGGCTGGCCGTTCGGCCGCGCGGTGGGCAAGGCCGACCTGTATCCGATCGTCGAAGGCGTGGAGGGCGTCGACCGCATCACCGACCTCGTCATCGTCGACGAGGGTCGCCGCCTGCGCGTCGAGATGCTGAAGATGACCGATGATGAACTGCCTAACCTCATCGGCGTCGAAATCTACGACCGCGGGTAACCAATGGCCGAGCAACCGATCAACACGCCCGCACTCGCGCCCCCGCTCCTCGGCCTGCCGCTTGGCCAGGCGCGCCGCCTGGCCAAAAAGCGCGCCCAGGCCAAAGTCGAGTTCAAGCTGGTCGACAGCGAGGCCAAGGCGCTGACCGTCGTCCGCCAGTTCCCCGAAGCGGGCGACGAGCTGAACGACGCCCGCGTGATCAAGGTCGAGATCGCGACGAAGCCGGCGATCAACTACCTCCCCGGCATCTACCAGGACGCCGACGAGGAGAACGCCGACTTTCTCCAGCGATTCCTGCTGATTACGGCGCATCTCACGTCGGGGATCGAAGAGAACCTCGAGTTCGTCCACGAGCTCTTCGACCCGCGCATCACCAACGAGAAGTGGCTGCCCTGGCTCGCATCCTGGCTGGCGATGCCGCTGCTCGAAGGGTGGGACGAGGACAAGCGTCGCGAGATCATGCAGCGTACGCCGGAGCTCTACCGGCTGCGCGGGACCGCAGCGGGCCTCAAGCTCGCGCTGCGGCTCTTCGCCGACGTCAAGGCGGAAATCCACGAGGGGGAATGGCCGTACCCGGGCCTCGTGGTCGGCAAGTCGAGCACCATCGGCCAGGACACGGTCCTCTCGCCGCCGGTTTTCATCAGCCAGTGCTTCACGGTGGAGCTGCCCGACAAGAAGACCGAGATCTCGCGCGAACGGCTGCGCACGGTGCAGGCGCTGGTCGAGACCGAGAAGCCGGCGCACGCGCACTACGCGCTGGTGTTCGAGAAGACCGAGCCCACCTATGACGCAGTGCCGTTCCTGCATGTAGGCAAGACCGGACGCATCGGGGTGGATGCGCGCATCGGCGGCCAGGAAGACGTTCCAGCGACCCAGGACGAGGAGCTGCAGAAGCTCGGTCTGGGCAAGAAGTAATTCTACGGATTTACGGGGGTAGGACCTTTTCGTTTCTGATTTGACAACACTGCCGCTTCAGATGTTTCTGGAAGGGCAGCACGTTTTCGGAGGATGCAATGGCGGAGCAGGCCAACTTCAAGCGGATCAACTTCTTTGAAGGCTTCTTCACCACGGACGAGGACTGGAACGCCTCCGAGGCGTATCACCTCGAGAAGCGTCGCCTGCACAACCGCGTGCTGCACACGCCGGGTGTGGTTCCCGTCTCCGGTGGTGGCCTTCGTGTACAGGCCCGCGGCCGCGGTGACCTTTCCTTCGAGGTTGCGCCGGGTTACGGCATCGACGGGCGCGGGAACGAGCTGGTCCTGCGCGACCCGGCGGTGAAGGTGATCGAGGCCGACAAGCTCAAGCTGCCGCAGACGGTGTACGTGGCCATCAAGTACTTCGAGGAGCCGACCGACTTCATCGCCTACAAGGAGAACCCGCGTTTCAAGGGTCACCGGCGGATCGAGGAGAAGGTCAAGATCGAGGTGATGGCCCGCGAGCCCGACGGCATCGAGGCCCTCGAGCTCGGCCGGGTCCCCAGGCGAGATCGACCTGCGCTACGTCCCCGTAGCCGGGTACGCCGGCAGCCACGCGAGCCCGCAGCTTCGGGCCGAGATCGCCAACGGCCTCTCCGAGAAGGCGTCCCTGACCGGGCTCCTCTGCAAGATGGGCGTGATCCCGGCCAACTACCTGCGCCAGGCCGTGCTCGCGGTCGAAATGCTGAACAATTCCAACTCGGTAGGCCCGTTCAACCTGGCCGACGTGCTGCTCGGGGTGGTCGAGCTCGAACGGGAGATGGTCGAGGCCATCGAGAAGGACTTCCCGCAGGTCGCGGCGCGGAAGGGCTTCGCCGAATACAAGAAGGCCCTGGAGGCTTTGACCAAGGTGGTCCGCGACCGGCCGCGCGACAACGACGGAGCGATGGGAATCGCCCGCTTCCTCAACGCATCGAACCAGGCCCTCACCCCGGTGGTGAAGGAGAAGATGGCGCCCTCCGCGAAGAAGGACGTCAAGGGCGAGCTGACGACCTGGAAGGAAATCGTGGTCCGCAGCAAGGAGTTCCCCGAGGAGCTCAACATCGACGGCTCGAACTTCAAGCGCGTCGACCATCTCCAGCTCGTCAACGACGAGTCGGAGAAGGCGCACAAGTTCCGCATCGAGGGCCAGAAGGACATGTGGAAGTCCCGGCAGACGTTCACCTATCCCGACAAGGAGTCGGTCTCCGACTCGGGCGTCGCCTACATCGGCGGCGAGGCCAAGTGGAACGTCAACGGGCTCACCGCGGGCAAGGACCTGATCGTCATCAAGCGGTTCGACGCCATCCTCGGCGAGCAGATCTGCGACATCAACGTCGACGGCAAGAAGGTGGGCCAGTGGAAGGTCACCGAGGCCGACCGCAAGCACCGCTGGCGGAACCACTACTTCCTCGTGCCCGGCACCTTCATCACCGCCGACACCATCGAGATGTCGGCCAAGGCGGTCTCCGCCGAGCGCGACATCAACATGTTCCAGCTCTGGTTCTATCAACCGGCGTAAGGGAGCACCGACGTGTTCATCACAGTCTTCCGCGAAGTGATCGGCCTGTTCAAAGGGCGCGAGAAGTCCGGCGGCAAGGTGTGCCCCAACGGGCACGTCATGCACCCCAGCTGGGATCAGTGCCCGTATTGCCTGGAGATGCAGCAGGCGATGATGGCCGGCGGCGGAGGCGGAGGCATGCCGATGCCGCCCGCCATGGGCCAGGGCACGGCGATGATCAACCTCGGCGACGTGGGCGGCGGCGGCGACAAGGGCCGCGGCTCCTCCGACAAGAGCCGCGAAGTCTGCGGCTGGCTGGTGGCGCTCAACGGGCAGCACAAGGGCGAGGACTTTCGCCTGAGGGTCGGCAAGAACGTGATCGGCACCGCCGCCGACTGCGACGTGGTGCTCTCCGACAAAAAGCTCTCGCGCAAGCACGCCACCATCCGCTACGAGGGGGGCGAGTTCCAGATTGCGGACCTGGACAGCTCGAACGGCTGTTTCGTCAACGACGAGAAGATCCAGAAGCACGACCTGATCGACAACGACATCATCAAGCTCGGCGACATCGAGTTCGAGTTCAAGTGCCGGGCGATGCGAGAGAAGCGCGAGTAGGCTCGAGACCCCTCTTCGGCAGACGGAAGGCAATTCCAGTGACGAAGCACCTCGTGAAGATCATCGCCGCGGCGGTCCTCGTGCCGTCCGTGGCACTGGCGGCGGGCGCGCAGCTCGGCATCCAGCAGGTGGAGCTTTCGCAGAAGAAGTGGCCCCACGCCAAGGGCTACGTGAACGTGATCAGCACGCAGGGGTCGCCGATCCAGGGGCTCTCGCAGGACCTGTTCAAGGTCTACGAGGGCGGAAATACCGACAGCTCGAAGATCCTCAAGGTCGAGTCGCTGGAAGCGGCGCAGACCGGCGCTTCGATCGTCATCGTCGTCCAGGCCTCGGGCGCGATGATGGGCATCCAGGAGGACATCAAGAAGGCGGTCTCCGCTTTCGTCAACGGCCTGGGCGAGAAGGACCAGGTAGCGGTGGTCGACTACGCCGAGTCCGCCGAGACGGTGTCGCCGTTCTCCGACGACAAGGGCGACGTGGCCGGGAAGGCCGGCAAGATCACCTTCACCGGGAAGTCGTTCCTCCTCTACGACGGCCTCGCGCAGGCCCTCTCGCTCTACGCGGCGGCGGCTGCGCCGGGCAAGGGCGGCGCGGCGGCCACGCTGCTGCCGGCGGCCAAGGCCATCATCGTCATCTCCGACGGCCGCGACAACGGCAGCGCCACCGCCGACGAAAAGGTCTTTTCCGACGCGAGCAAGCGGCACATTCCCATCCACTGCATCGGCCACTCCGAGCTGGATCAGGACTCGCTGGCGAACCTTGAGGTCGTCGCCAAGCGCACCGGCGGCACCTACAAGGCCGCGCAGACGGTGGACGACATCAACAAGGGCCTCACCGTCATCAAGGACTACATCAACAAGATGTACGTCGTGCAGTGGAAGACGACGCTCGACCACGACGGCAAGGAGCACAAGATCGAGATCGCGATGGAGAACGAGGGCGGGGCCTCGCTCAAGTCCTCGGTCATGGTGAAGACGCCGGACTACATCGACTGGATCAAGATCGGCATCTGGGTCGCCGCCATCCTCCTCGTGTTGATCATCGCCGCAGCCATCTACGTGGTGACGCGGCCCAAGCCGCCTCCGGTGCGGTTCTGCGCGGTGTGCAAGCGGGCGCAGATGCCGGAATGGGACGTCTGCCTCTTCTGCCTCAAGTCGGCGAAGGCGCGGGTCATCTGTCAGAAGGGCGCCACCAAGGGGAAGACCTACCCGCTGGTCGGCAAGGTCGTCAGCATGGGGTCGGCGCCGGAGAACAGCGTGCGGGTCATGGACGGCGCGGTCTCGGGCAAGCACGCGGGCATCGCGGTCGACGGGAACAAGTTCGAGATCGTCGATCTCGGGTCGAAGAATGGCGTGCTCGTCAACGGGAAGAAGACGGCGCGGCGGTTCCTGCGCAACGGCGACATCATCACGCTCGGGATGACTGAGTTCAAATTCGAGTCGACGGTCGCGGCGCCGGACGACGAGGCCGAGGACTGATCTTCTTTTTCTTCGCTGTTTTCGAGGGCTTGGCCTTTTTGGCCGAGCCCTTCTTTTTGGTGCTCCTGCTCCTGCTCGCGGCCGGTTTCCTTTTCGTTGTCGTTTTCTTTTTCGTCTTCGGCTTCGGGGGCTGGTGCGGGTGGACGTGCTCAGTCTGCCGCGGCGTGGGTGGAGGCAGCGAAGCCAGCAGTTCGGCGGCTTGGCGCACCGCTTCGCCGGCGGCCGCGCGGACTTTCTCCAGCACCGGCGGCTCGTGGAGCACGGCGAGCAGCGCGCCGCCCGGGATTTCGACGCCGTAGATCTGGCCGGAAGCGCCGTGGACGACTCGTTCGCCGGGACCGAGCAGCTGCACTCCGGTGGCGGCGCCCGCTGCGGTCGTGTCGCCGACGCTGACGATGACCGAGCCGTTGGCGGCGTCGCAGACGATGGCGGCCCGCGCTCCCGAGCCGGAGACGAGCGCGTCGCAGATGCGCCAGAGGCGTTCGTGCTGGTCGTCGTCGAGATGAGGGATCACCGTTCCTCCAGCGCGTCGACCAGCGTTCGCCACTGCAGGTACGCTTCGCGCGCCATGCGCGGCACGGTCGGCGGCGGCAGCGGCTTTGCGGCGCCGATCCATTCTTTCTTCGGGACCAGCGCGGCCGGGGGCTGGTGCTCGTGGGCCGAGATCGGGTGGCCGACCTCGATGAAGTAGAATTCATGCCCCTCGGGCGGGTTTTCGTCCTTCTTCACGTCGCGGCGGATGAGCATCTGCTCCTTGACCGTCTCGAGCGCGAGTTCGAGCTCGGGGGCGAGGTCGTAGTCGTACGGATCCTTCGCTCCGGGCCGGCGGGCCTGGAACGCGTCCCACCAGATCAGGAACCACTCGTACTGCAGGGGGCCGAGGAACGAAATCCGTTCCTGCGCCATCCAGGGCAGCTCGAGCCAGCGGCGGCGGAAAGCGGGGCGAACCCAGCGGTAGGTGGTGTCGCGGGTTTCGAGGGGGACGATGCCCTCGTTGGCCGGCTTGAGCGAGGCCTTGTCGAGCCGGAAATTGCGCGGGCGGAGGCGGAAGTTGACCGGCGCGCGCGGCAGCGGCGTGCGGGGGCGGACGCGGCGCGTCCGAGTGGGCGCGCGATCGACTGGAAGCTGCAGCGGATCGACTTCCGTGGGCAGGCGCAGGTCGGCGTCGAGCCGGAAGCGGGAGGGCTGCGCCGCGCCGAGGTCTTCGACCAGGCTCTCCA
>VBLM01000372.1 GCA_005879095.1 Deltaproteobacteria bacterium | reverse complement strand
GGCGGCCGCAGCGGTTGGTGAACGCTGTTCACCGGCGCTCTCGGAACAAGTGAACAACGTTCACCGGCGCAGAATTGCTCGGGTTTTCGGGTGGGCGCTGGTCGCGGGTCTGGTCTGGCTGGCGGTGCGGCGGATCGATCTCGCCGGCCTGGCGAGCACGCTGCGCGGCGCACGCGTGGCGCCGCTCGCGCTGGCGGTGCTCTGCAACGTGATCGCGAACACCGTCGCGCGCGTCCGCCGCTGGGAGGCCCTGCTGCGGCCGCTCCCGCACGCACAGCGCGCCAGCTTCTTCGACCTCGCGCGCCTGCTCTTCGCCGGGTACGCCTTCAGCAACCTCCTGCCGGCGCGCGCGGGAGAAGCCGTCCGCGTCGTCGAGCTTCACCGCAGGCGCGGGTATCCCGCGTCCGGGCTGGTCGCGGTCCAGATCGCGGAGAAAGCGATCGAAACCCTCAGCCTCGGCCTCCTCTGCGGAACTGCGGGCTGATTCTGCTGCTCGCCCTGCCGCGACGGGTCCCGGCGGCGAGCGCCGCGCCCGGTTTTCTCAGGGGTCTCTTGCGCGCGATGCGCACCGTGCACGCGCGCCGCTCGTGGCTCAGCAGCGTCGGCTGGTCGCTGCTCTCGGACGCCACCGACCTCCTGATGGTGGCCCTCTGCCTGCGCGCCTTCGGCATCGACGTGCCGCCCGCGGCGTGGGCGCTGGTCCTCTTCTCGGTGAACCTCGCCATCCTCCTGCCGTCGACGCCGGGACAGGTCGGCGTGCTCGAGGCCGGCGGCGTCCTCGCGTTGACGATGGCCGGCGTCCCGCCCGCGCCGGCGCTCGCGTTCGCGCTCGCCTATCACGCGGTTCACCTGGTGCCGACGACCGCGCTCGGCCTCGCCGGTCTGTGTCTTCCCTGGAGACAATCTTGAATTGGGCGGACATCGCGATCCACCGGCGGCGGCCGCTGCTCGCCGGCGCCGCGCTCTCGGCCGCGCTGGCCTGCGCGCTCGCGGCGACCTTGAAAGTGCGCACCGATTTTGCGCGCCTCTTGCCGGCCGACGCGCCGTCTGTCGTGGCGCTGCACGCGCTCGCCGCGCGCATGCCGTCGACCGCGGTCGTCGAAGTCGGCGTCGCCTCGGACGAACCGCGCACGACCGAGGCGTTCGCACACAAGCTCTCGGATTCATTGCGAAAATCACTCCCGCCACGACTCATGCGCGAGGTCGACGACGACGACGCGCCGCTGCGCCGCTTCTTCCAGCAGCACCCCTGGCTCGTGCTCTCCGCAGCCGAGCTGCGCCAGGCGAAAGCGAGGGCCGCGAATCCGCTTTACGTCGATCTCGACGACGATCCCGAGCCGGCCTCCGGCTACACCGGCGAAAACGGACGCTTGCACATGCTGGTGGTGCGCGCGCCGTTCGGCGATTCCGAGCCGGAGAAAGGCAAGGAGCTCCTCGACGCCATCCGCTCCACGGTCGACCGGCTGCATCCGCCCGCCGGCGTCTCGGTCGGATACGCGGGCGACGTGGTCACCGCCGCACACGAGCACGACCTGGTCCTGCGCGACGTCGGCATCACCGCCGTCCTTTGCCTCGTGCTGGTCCTGGGCGTGCTGCGGATCTTTTTCCGCTCCACCAGAGCAGTCCTCGCGCTGGCGGGCGCGCTTGCGGTCGGATGCGCGTGGACATTCGCCTGGGCCCGGCTCGCCATCGGCGAGCTCAACTCGGCGACGGCCTTCCTCGGCCCGATGGTCGCCGGCAACGGCATCAACGCCGCTATCATCCTGCTCTCGCGCTATCTCGAGCAGCGCCGCGCCGGCGACCCTCACGCCCAAGCTCTTGATATTGCAATCAAATCGACGCTGCGGCCGACCCTGCTCGCCTCCGCCTGCGCGGCCGCCGCGGACCTTTCGCTCCTGATGACCCGCTTTCGCGCCTTCAGCGAGTTCGGCGCCATCGCCGCCGCCGGCATGGCGCTGTGCTGGCTCGCGACATACCTGGTCCTGCCGCCGCTGCTCACCGTGCTCGACTTGTCCATTCGCGGACGTGAGCAGCGCGGTTCGCATCCGCCCACGATGCTCGTCGCGGTGGCCGGTGTAGTTGCGGCGCTGGCCATCGGCCTGTTCGGCCTGCGCGCGTTGCCGCTCAGGTTCCAGAACGACCTGCGCTCGCTGCGCAGCCGCTCGCTGCCGCAGAGCGAGGCGGGAATCTGGAGCCGCCGGCTCGACGCGTCGTTCGGCCGCAACCAGGCGGGCGGTTTTTTCATCGGCACCCAGTCGCCGGAGGAGGTCCGACTGGTGCTCGACAAGCTGCAGCGGTCGCAGAGCGGCATCTTCGGCAAGATCGACGCGCTCCCGAATCTGTTGCCGTCGATCGACGAGCAGCGCGAGCGAATGGCAACGATCGGCCTCCGGAAGCAGCCGGTGACGTTCGCCGACCTGCCCGAGCCGGTGCGCCGCGCGTTCACCGAATCGGACGGCCGCGCCGGGTTGATTCTCGTCGCCCATCCCGGGCCGGCTTTCGACGGCTGGAGCGTGCGCGGAATCCGCAAGGCCGTCGGCGAATTGCGCGGCCTGCGCCTGCCGGCCGACGTCCAGATCAGCGGCCCGGAAGTGATCTTCGCCGACATGATGCGCGAGGTGGAGACCGCCCTTCCGCGAGCGGGAATCGTTTCCGCCGCGCTGGCGTGCGGGCTTCTGGTCGTGATGTTCGGCGCCTCGATCGAGGGTGCGGCCGGCCTGCTGTCGGTGGCGGCCGGCCTGCTCGGCATGATCGCGGCGCTCAACGCCCTCGGCGTACGGCTCGATTTCCTCAGCGCGCTCGCGGTCCCGATCACCATCGGAATCGCCGGCGATTACCCGCTCAACATGCTCGGCCGCATCAAGCAGGACCGTCTCCAGGGCGAACCGTGGCGCGGCCTGCGGCAGACGGGCGCCGCGGTGCTGCTCTGCTCGGCGACGACCGCCATCGGCTACGCGGTCCTGCTCGCCTCGGATACGGGCGCCATCCGCTCGTTCGGTCTGGCCGCGCTGCTCGGCGAAGCCAGTTGTCTCTTTGCGGCGCTGGTCGTGGCGCCGGCCCTCGCCCGGCTCGCGCAGCGGAGTTAGCATGCCGAACATGGCACGGAACCGGGACAGCGAGCGGACAATGGCCGAGGCCGAGCAGGATGCACGGGAGCAACCCGGAAGCGAGACGCGCTGCATCTGCGGGTCGCAGCGGTTCGTGCTCGAGGCCTACCTCGAGGTCGAGGCGCTCACCTGCCCGGAGTGCGGGCGCGAATACGAGCCGATCCTGACCGGCAACGGCCGCGTGTTGCGCGGCGAGTTCCGCGGATATTTCGACGACGACGAAGGCTGACGCGCGGCGCGCTCCTGCTCGCCGCCGTCGCCTGCGCGCACGGTCCGCAGCCGCAACCCGGGATCGGTCTGAGCAAGGATCGCGCGGTCGAAGTCTGTCTGCCGCCCGGAGAGAAGGCCTGGCTGGCGCAGTGGCGCTGTCCGGGTGGCGAAATGCCTCAGCCGCACCGCCTCGGCAGCATCGGGACGCGGACGCAACCGGTCGATCCGAACGACCCGCGCATCCTTCTACAGATGGATCCGGAACGGCCGCTCGCGCGCGGAGAGCCGGACTTTCACATCGTCGACGCGGTGGAAATGCGCTGCCCGGGCGCGACGTACACGCTTTTTCTCGACATGTATCACTGCCACTAGAGCGTTCTTGTTCTAGTTCTCATTCTAGTTCTCGCTCTAGAACTGGAGCTAGAGCTCAAACAAGAACAAGAACAAGAACTATTCAGTCCTCCGCTGACCGATCGGCGCGGGCGGCGCCGGGATGTCCTCGTCGCGCGTCCGGCCGAGGTTCAGGTTCTCCGCCGCGACGCCGATCAGCTTCACCAGCTCGTGATCGCGCCAGCCCTTGCTGGCCTCGCCGTGCAGGAACTCGACCGCGCTGGCCCGCGTCCGCGCGCGGTGGTAGGGCCGGTCGGTGGTGATCGCGTCGTAGATGTCGGCCAGCTGGAGGATCTGCGCCGGCACGGGAAAGGCGCTCCCCCTGATGCCGTCGGGGTAGCCGGTGCCGTCGAGCTTCTCGTGGTGCTGATCAGCGGATGCTTGTTCATCACGATCCGCTCTTTCTGCGTCAACAGGCCGGCCTTGTTGATGATCTCGTTGGGGATTCCGATCTTGCCGATGTCGTGAAGGACCCCACCCTGTCTCAGCGCCTCGCCGGTCTCCTCGTCGAGGCTCGCCAGCCGGCCGGCTTCGACCGCCAGCGCGCCGACGCGCTCGGTGTGACCCTCGGTGTACGCGTCCTTCGCCTCGACCGCATTGGCGAGGGCGAAGATCACTTGCGAGCTGTCCTCGAGCCGATCGGTGGCGAGCCGCGCCCGCAGCGCTGCCCGCAACCTGGCGTGGAGCTCGGCCGCCGGCGGCGGGAAGTTGAGGACGTGGTCGGCGCCGGCATCCAGCGCATCGATGAGCGCGTCCTGGCCCGGGTCGGCGCAGGCAATGATCGGCAAAAGCCGAGTCGCTGCGGCACCTTTGATGCGACGGCAGATGGCGATGCCGGCCGGCGAAGCGGCGCGCACGTCGACGCAGGCTAAGTACGGCTTGGCAGCGAGCAGAGCGTCGGCGGCGGCGTTGCCAGCAGGACTGAAATCTCCATCGGCCCCCAAGCCTAGCATGCTGGGGCTGCCCGTACGATCATCGTCCGGTGCCCCGGGCGGAAAGCGGCCGCTAGGATGCGCCGCAAACTCGCCCGCCCCCCTCATGACGAAGAAGATCTGCCTCCTGGCGCTCGCCGCCGTGCTCATTTCCTGCCGAAAGAGCAACGTACGTGGGCTCGACGCCCACCCTGAAGTACCCGCCAGCCTCGACTTCGGCCTCATCGCGGTCGATCAGGTGAAGGCGATTCCGATCACCATCAGCAACACCGGGCAGATCGAGCTCTCCGTCCAGGATCTGCAGATCAAGGAGCCGTTCGACGTCGAGGTGCCGCCGGCCGCGGTGGTTCCGGGTGGCAGCAGCGACGTGCTGGTGAAGTTCGCGCCGGTGCAGCCGGGCGAGATCACCGGCACGCTGACGCTGGCCACTTCCTCGCTCGAGGCGCCCTTGATCCAGGTGGCGCT
>VBLM01000374.1 GCA_005879095.1 Deltaproteobacteria bacterium | reverse complement strand
ACCTGATCCCCGAGCTGAAGAAGCGCGCCGCCGAAGCGCCGGTGCTGATGATCACCGCCCACCACGACATGGCGACCACCATCCTCGCCATGAAGGCGGGGGCGTTCGACTACATCCACAAGCCGATCGACATCCAGGCCTTCGACGTCGCCCTCGACCGCGCGCTCGAGGTGCGGCGCCTCTCCAAAGGGACCGACTACCTCTCCGTCGAGCAGAACCGCGCCTTCAAGATGGACGACATCGTCGGCACGTCGCCGGCGATACAGCAGCTCTTCAAGGACGTCGGCCGGGTGGCGGCGTCGAGGGCTACCGTCCTGATCCAGGGCGAAAGCGGAACCGGCAAGGAGCTGATCGCGCGCGTCATCCACAGCTACTCGGCGCCGCAGAAGCCGTTCATCGCCATCAACTGCTCGGCCATCGTCGACACGCTGCTCGAGAGCGAGCTCTTCGGCCACGAGAAGGGCGCCTTCACCGGCGCGCTCCAGGCCAAGCCGGGCAAGTTCGAACTGGCCGAGGAGGGCAGCATCTTCCTCGACGAGATCGGCGAGCTTTAGCAGAACCTGCAGGCGAAGCTGCTGCGCGTCCTGCAGGAGCGCGAGGTCGAGCGGGTAGGCGGTGTGCGCCGCATCCCGATCAAGGCGCGCATCCTCGCCGCCACCAACCGCGAGCTGGCCGACGAGGTGAAGGCCAGCCGCTTCCGTGAGGACCTCTACCAGCGGCTGAAGGTCGTGACGCTGAGCCTGCCGCCCTTGCGCGATCGGCCGGAGGACATCCCCATCCTCGTCGAACACTTGATCATGAAGATCAACCAGCGCCTGCACAAGAATCTGCGGAGAGTGCCGCGCGAGGTCCTGGAGAAGCTGCAGAAGCGCGCCTGGCCGGGCAACGTCCGCGAGTTGGAGAACGTCCTCACCCGCGCGGCGGTGCTCTCGCAGGGCGACATGCTGCTCGAGGAGCACCTGCTCGAACAGAAGCCGTCCAGCCGGCCGCCCCCGACCGAGGCGCCGGCGCCCCGGGACGATCGGATTCCGACACTCGACGAAATCGAGCGCGCGCACATCGCGCGAGTCTGGAATTTCACCGCCGGACACAAGGGCAAGACCTGTCAGATATTGGGCATCTCGCGGCCGACCCTCGAAAGAAAGCTACATAAGTACCGGCTTGTAGGCGGCGCCGAGGATTGAACGTTTCGTTCAATTCGCTTCCACGTTTCGAACGCCCGTAACTCAACGTTCCGTTCAATCGCCCGCTCGGCCGGAGTGGGTAAGACCGTTCACTTTCCCGAAAGCACTGCACGATTTCGGCTGCTCACTGGTTGGCATGGCTGGTGCTCTGACTGTCCGGCAACAACTTGCCCCCCGGGAGCCCCAGCATGCGTCCACAGAGCGATCCGCGCTACCAGCAGCAGTTCCAACCCCTGGCGTCGCCGAGTCTTCCGCCGGCCGACGTCGTCGATTTCCGCGGGTACTTCAAGGTCGAGACGTTCGGGCACGGGGCCGTGATCTATCGGCCGGGCATGCCTGCCGACAAGGTGTACCTGCTCCGATCCGGCCGCGTTCGGCTGCTCCGGCAGGGCAAGGGCAAGAGCCGGTCGGTGCTCTCGATCCTGAAGCCGGGCGACCTCTTCGGCGAAGTGCTCCGGCCCGAAGGCTCGCTGATGGAGGAGCTCGCGGTCAGCTCCGGCAAGTGCGAAGTGTGGAGCATCGAGGGCCGCGATTTCCGCGCCCTGCTCGAGGCCCGGCCGGCGCTGGCGGTCGACGTCATCCGCGCGTTGAACGAGCGGGTACGGCAGCTTCGGCAGCGGGTGCTCGGCCTGACCCGGAAGGACGTGCCGGCCCGCCTCGCGGAGATGCTGCAGTCGCTGGCGGCGGCGCACGGCGAGCGGATCGCGCCCGGAAACGAATTGTGCCTGCACGGCATCACACAGCAGGACCTTGCGGACCTGGTCGGCGCCTCGCGCTCGTTTGTTTCGACGCTGATCAACAAGATGAAGCGGGACGGGCTCCTGGCGAATCAGGGCCGGCTGCTCGTGCTCAAGGATGAGGAGGGTCTGACGAGAGTTGCCGCTCGGGAGAAGTAGCTGTAGCCGGGCGGTGCGGCGGCGGTCGCCGCGAAGCGAGACTCCCCCCCTCGCTCCTGTCGACCGCCCCGCAGTTTTTCCGGGTGACCCGAACTCCCCCCTCGGGCCCCGAAAGAGAAGGGCCGACCTCGCCCGAGGCCGGCCCTTCGTTTTTTAACTGACCGTGCTCGTCCTCGTGCTCGCTACCGAGCACGGGACTCGAGCTCGTGAACGCACCCGGGGCTTGTTCGCGAACGAAAATGAGAACGAGCGCGTGTCCCCCAAAAGCGAGCAGGAGCAGGCGAACTTTTCTAAGCCTTCGCGGCCGGCTCTTTGGCCTTCTTTTCCTTCTTCGGCGCGGCCTTCTTCTCGGCCTTCGCCGGCGCCGCCTTCTTCTTCACCGGTGCCGCCGGCGCATTGGCGTACTTCTTCCGGAACCGATCGATGCGACCCTGCGTATCGAGCAGCTTCTGCTTCCCGGTGAAGAACGGATGGCAGTTGCTGCAGATGTCGAGGTGCAGGTCGCCGTGGGTCGACCGGGTCTCCCAGGTCGCGCCGCAAGCGCAGTGCACCTTCGCGGTGGGATAGGCCGGGTGGATATTCTCGCGCATGTGTTCGCTTCCCTCGAAAAAGGGTCCGGTTCAATAGCGGATCAGACCGCCAAAAGCAACCGACTTGACTTCCCGAGGCTTCCAGACGACCGTGCGCCCGCCCATGAAGCTGTCCATCGTCATTCCCGTCTATAACGAGGAGCGGCATGTGCTCGACGTGCTGCGCCGTGTCGCAGCGGTTCCCGTCGAAAAAGAGCTGGTCATCGTCAACGACGCCTCGCGCGACGGGACGCGCGCGATCCTCGACGGCGTCGAAAAAGACCCGCAAAGCGTGCTGGCCGGGACGCCGGGCAAGACTGAGATCCGCATCTTCCACCAGTCGGTGAACCGCGGAAAAGGAGCGGCGCTCCACCGCGGATTCGCCGAAGCCCGCGGCGACGTGGTCGTTGTCCAGGACGCCGATCTCGAGTACGACCCGATGGAGCTGCCCGCGCTCCTCGAGCCCATCGCCAAAGGCGAGGCCGACGTCGTCTACGGCAGCCGTTTCCTCAAGGGTCACGCGAGCTTCCCGTTCTGGCACACGCTCGCCAACCGGATGCTGACCACCGCCAGCAACGTCTTCACCGGCTTCCGCATCACCGACATGGAGACCTGCTACAAGGTCATGCGCGCCGGCATCGTGAAGGAATTGCCGCTGCGCGAAGAGCGCTTCGGATTCGAGCCGGAAGTGACCGCGCTGCTCGCCCACCGGCATCGGCGCGAGCCGCTGCGCCTGGTCGAGCGGCCCATCTCGTACAAGCCGCGCTCGGTCGCCGAAGGCAAGAAGATCGGCCTCAAGGACGCGTTCCGCGCCGTGTACTGCATCGTCCGGTACGGCCTCTTTCCGCCCCCCTGGCGGCAGGCGCTGCCGGCGCGAAGACCCGCCGAGCCGTGAACCAGGCGCGCCTCGCCGCGGCCATCGCGGCGCTCGCCGCGGTCGGGTTCTGCCGCGAGGCGTACTTCCATTTCTGGTCCGAGCCGCACTACGAGCGGCCGATTCCGGGCCCGCCGATCGACGACGAATTTCGCGCGCTTCGCGCCGCCTTGCCGCCATCCGGCGAGGTCGGCTACGTCACCGATCAGCCGATCCTGAAATCGCCCGGCTTCGAGTTCCAGGCCGCCAAGCAGCACTTTTTGCAGATGCAGTACGCAGTCGCGCCGGTCATTCTGCGCTACGACGACGACCGCGCGCCGCTGGTGATCGCGAACGTCCTCGACGAGGCCAGGCTCCCCGACGTCCTTCGCACCCACGGGCTCGTCTCGAAGGCCCAGATCGGCCCGCGGACGGCATTGGCGGGGCCGCGTTGATCCTGGCTGCGCTCGCGATCCTCCTCGCCGGGGCCGGCCTCTCTGCGCGCATCGGCGGCGCTTTGCGAATCCCCGTCGCCGCCGCGTTCGGCCTCGGCGCCTGGTCCGCCGTATATGCCTTCGCGTTGCTCCTTGGCGTGCCGCTTTTCGCCGCTGAAATCGCGCTCGCGATCGCCGGCGCTTTGCTTCTCGCGCAGGCCGCGAGCCGCAAGCCGCAAGCCGTATCCGCTCCCGTTCCTGCCTGGCTGTGGCTTTTCTTCGCCTCCTCCTGCGCGCTGGCCACCGCCGTCATCGTCGAGCACACGCTGCGCTTTCCCGACGGCGGCTACGACGCGTGGATGATCTGGAACGCGCGCGCCCGCTTCCTCGTTCGCGCGGCCGACTGGCGGACGGCTTTCTCGCCCGATCTTCTCTTCTGGCTGCACACCGACTACCCGTGGCTGCTCCCGGGTGTCGTCGCGCAGGCGTTCGCGCTGCTGCACACCGAATCGCCGGCGGTGCCCGCGGTCATCTCCTGGATCTTCGGCGCGCTCACGGTCGCGGTGCTGACGCTCGCACTGGCGCGCCTGCGCGGCCTGTGCTGGGGCCTGCTCGGCGGTCTCGCGCTCGCGACCACGCCCTGCTTCGCGACCTTCAGCGCGAACCAGCAGTCCGACGTGCCGCTCGGGGTCTTTT
>VBLM01000048.1 GCA_005879095.1 Deltaproteobacteria bacterium | reverse complement strand
CCAGGAGATCGCGTCCCCAGAGCAGCGGATCGGCGTGCAGGTCCACCGCACCACGCGCCAGCTCACGCGCCCACTGCGGTGCGGCGTACGGCGGCTTCTGCAGGACGCGGTTCAAGCGCAGATCGACCAGCCGCGGCAACAAGAGGAGCGCCGTCAGCACGCCGATCGCGACCGCGAGAACCGTGAGCCAGCGCGTCATCGCCCGAAGAATGCTAGAAGTCCGCCGCCATGAGAACTCTCATTGTCATCGCAGCCTTCGCTTGCGCCACACCTACCGCCACCGAAAAGCCTGCCGCGGCCGTTCAGGAAAAACCGGTCGATCAGGCCGCGCTCGTCGCCGCGCTGGTCCAGAAGCACGGCGAGTCCGCCCGCGCCCGCGCCGAGCGCGGCGTGAAGCAGGTGGCCGCTTTCTGGCGCGCGCAGGACGGCGACGCCGCGGCGATGAAGGCCTTCGTCGAGGAGAGCTTCGCCGACGACCCGGACCCGCTGCTCAAGCGTTTCTCGGCAGCCTTCGAGCAGATCGACGGGCACCTCAACGAGATCGGCCGGGCGCTGCGCAGCTGGAGCGAGCTCGAGCTCGGCCCCGAGCTGCCGGTCGACCAGACCTTCGCCGCGCTCGACGTCGGGGCGCATTTGTCCGAGGACCTCTTCACCACCAGGCTGGCATTCGTCGTGCTGCTCAACTTCCCGCAGCCCGATCTGAACGAGATGGTCGCGCAGGGACCGCGCTGGTCGCGCCCTCAATGGGCCGCGGCGCGGCTGGCGCGGGGCTTCTCGCTGCGGCCGAGCGGCGCGGCGCTGCAGGCGCTGGCGAAGGCGGGCGCGGACGCCGAGGCGTACATCGCGGGCTACAACATCTGGATGCACCACGTGCTCGCGTCCGACGGAAAGCGCCTCTTTCCCAGAGGCATGCGGCTCTTGACCCACTGGAACCTGCGCGACCAGATCAAGGCCGACTATGCGGAGAAGGACCAGGCGCTCGCGCTCCAGCGGCAGCGGCTGATCCGGGAAGTGATGGAGCGGATCGTGTTGCAGACCATCCCGCTCGGGGTGATCGACGATCCGCGCGTTGACTGGAATCCGGCAACAAACACGGTTTCGATTTCGCCTGCCAGCGAAATCGAAACCGAGCAGATGCAGAAGCAGGGCAAGCGGCCGCCGCAGCCGCGCGTCGCGAGCGACCGCGAGCCCGACACGCGCTACCGGGTGCTGCTCGACGACTTCCTCGCCGCACGGCGCCTGGACGAGGACTCGCCGCTGGCGAAGACCGAGATCGACCGCCATTTCCAGCTCAGCGACGAGATCCCGGAGGCGCGCGTGCGCGCGCTCTTGACGCAGGTGCTCTCCTCGCCGCTGGTGCCGCGCGTCGCCGCCCTGATCCAGAAGAGGCTTCAAAGGCCGCTAGAGCCGTTCGACATCTGGTACGACGGCTTCATCGAGAAGGCGCCGGAGGGGGAGCTGTCGCGCCTGACGCGGGCGCGCTATCCGACGGCGGACGCGTACAAGAAGGACCTGCCACGGCTCTTCGAGGCGCTCGGCTTTTCGCCCGAGAAGGCCCGCTTCCTCGACTCGCACATCGTCGTCGATCCCGCGCGCGGCTCGGGTCACGCGGCGGGGGCCGAGCGGCGCAGCGAGATGTACCCCCGACGGCATGGACTACAAGGGCTACAACATCGCCGTCCACGAGATGTGCCACAACGTCGAGCAGACGTTCTCTTTGTACGAAGTCGACGACACGCTGATGCGCGGCGTGCCCGGCACCGCCTTCACCGAGGCGCTCGCGTTCACCTGCCAGCATCGCGACCTTGAGCTGCTCGGAGTGGGCAAGGCCGACGCGCGCACCGAGCATACGCGGGCGCTCAAGGCTTTCTGGGATGCGTTCGAGATCGGAGGCTCGGCGCTGGTCGATCTCGACGTCTGGCACTGGATGTACGAGCACCCGGACGCCACGCCGGCCCAGCTGCGCGACGCCACGGTGACCATCGCGCGCGGGTACTGGGACAAGTACTACGCGCCGGTGCTCGGGCATCCGGGGAATCCCCAGCTCGGGGTCTATTCCCACATGATCAATGCGTTCCTCTATCTGTACCGGTATCCGATCGGCCACCTGATCGCGTTCCAGCTCGAGGGCAAGCTGAAAGGGCCGGACTTCGGCACCGCCTTCGAGCAGGCCACCACTATCGGACGCGTGGTCCCCGACCTGTGGATGGAGCACGCGACGGGAAAACCGGTGGTCGCCGAGCCGATGCTGCAGGCGACCGAGGCCGCGCTCAACGCGATGCAGTAGTCAGCCGAAGAACCAGCGTTCGATCACTTTGCCCTTTTCGATCTGC
>VBLM01000371.1 GCA_005879095.1 Deltaproteobacteria bacterium | reverse complement strand
GGGTACGCTCAGCGCGGCGCTTCAGCCGCAGAAGGGCAACGGCACGACCGTGAACTTCCTTGCCACTTTCCACTCTCGTTAACGAGCGCTACCGGGCTCCTGAAGACGCGGCGACCACTGAAAGCTCGTCGAGCTTCTTCAGTTGGGCCTGCGCTACGTTGGCCGTGAGCGGGAGATACTTTCCGTCGCGCATGATCTCTGCCTGGCCTTCCTGGCTGACGATGAAGCGCAGGAATTCGAGGACGCCCGGATCCATCGGCTGGCCTGGCGCATGGTCGGCGTACGCGTAGATCCGCGAGAAGAGCGGATAGGAACGGTCGTGGAGCGTGTCCAGGCTGTAGGGTACGTAAGGCCCGCCGTCCTTCGTGGCGACGGGCAGCACTTTCACGTCGGATGCGGCCTGACCGCCGAGTTCGCCAGATGGTCGCCGAGGCTGCGCTCGAGCTTGCCGGTTGTCGAGACGTAGTTGGCGTAGATGCGGAGCTGCTCGTTCCACTTGTCGCTGCCGCCGAGGATGATGTCGGAGATCTCGGTGGCCTGGTGGTACCGCAGCGTGAGGCCATAGACGTGGATGGGCTTGTCCTTCCATTCGCCGCCGAGGCCGAGTTGCCCCCAGGTGCGGATGTTTTCCGCAGGACCGCGCGCGTGCTCCGGACGCCAGCTGGTGCCGTCCCAGCCGCCCAGCCGCTCGGCGCCGAAGATGCCGTCGAGCTGCTTCATGGTGAGCTGCGCGAGCGGATTGTCCTTGTGCACGACGATGCCGTAACCGGGCTGCCAGCCGGGCACGTCGTAGGAGCCGGTCGCGAGATCGATCTCGATCGGCGAGCGATCCTTGTAGCGCTCGAACAGCTCCTGCTCGGCGAAGGTGATCTTCCGCCCGATGCCGATGTCGCCGTCGTTGAAGGTGAGCGCGGGCACGGCGGCGAGCGTGGTCTTCATCTGGAAGTCGAGCTTTGCTTCCGGATGGTATTTCTTGAACGCCGCTTCCCAGTATCCGGCGAGGAAGCCGTCGGTAATGTAATTGCTTCCGCGAATGCGGACCGCGCCGCTGACTTTGTGCTGCGGCTGATAATGAGGCAGGCCGCTCAGGTCCCATTTCTTCGTATACGAGACCTTCTGGCCGCGCGCGGTCATCATCTTCGCGCGCGCGGCCTGCATCGCCAGACCTTCGGTCGACTCGCCCGGCGCCTGCGCGGCGCAGAGAATCAAAGCGATTGCCGCAATCATAGTTGTCCTCCGTCTTGAAGTTTTTTCAATTCCGCGCGCACCGCGTCTGCGGTCAGCGGCAAATATTTTCCGTCGCGCTGCACCAGCTCCTGCCCTTCCCGGCTGAGCACGAAGCGGATGAACTCGCGCACCTTCGGATCCATCTTCGTTCCCGGCTTCGAACTCACCCAGAACGACTGATCGCCCCAGAGCGGATAGGAACGGTCCTGCAAAGTATCGATGGTGTAATCGACGTAAGGAGAGGCGCTCGTCTTCGCGAGAGCGATGACCTTGACGTCCTTCGGGAAGCCTTCGTGATAGCGCACGTAACCGATCGCCGCTGGATCGTTTCGCACGTGATCGACGACCTGGTCGCCCTCGAGATAAGTGGTCCCGTTTGGACGCTTATAGTTCGCATAAGCGTGCAGATCGCCGTTCCACTTGTCGCTCGACTGCAGGACCTTGTTGGAGAACTCGATCGCCGTCGCATACCGCAGGCTGTAGCCGTGCAGGTTGATACGCCGGTTGGCCCATTCGCCGCCAAGGCCGAGCTGGCCCCAGGTGCGGATGTCCTGCTCCGGCCCGCGGGTGAGCTCGGGATGCCAGGTCGTTCCCACCCAGCCGCCATCGCGCACCGAGCCGAAGACGCCGTCGAGCTGTTGCATCGTCATCTTCGCCAGCGGATTGTCCTTGTTGACGATGATCACGATGTTGTTCTGCCAGCCGACGTAATCATAAGAACCGGTGAAAACCGAGATGCCGGTCGGCTCGTAACCCTTGAGCCTCAAATGACCGAGCGAGTCGTAAAAACTCGGCTCGTGATTGATGGCGATGTCGGCCAGCCCGAAATAGAGCCCGGGAACGGCGATGGCCGCGGAGGGCAGGAAGTATTCGATCTCGATCCCCGGCTGGAATTTAGCGAATGCCTCTTTCCACCAGCCGCCGAGCGGAGCATCACCGACGTAATTGTTGCCGTAGATGCGCAGCTTGCCGGTCGGCTTCTCCTCCGGCACGTAATGTGGCAAGCCGCTCAAGTCGAACTTCTTTGTATACGCCGCCGCGTTGGCCCGCGCCGACATCCGCGCCTTCCGCTCCGCGGCCGAGCCGGGGGCGAGCTTCTTCGATTCGGCGGTGGGCTGCGATTGGTATTGAGCGAGCAGCGCCGCCAGCAACAGGAGTCTCATTGGTCAGTCCAGCTTCTTCAGCTGCTCGCGGATGTAAGCAACCGGCAGGTTTGTATAGGGACCGTTCTTCGCGATGATCTCCTGTCCCTCGCGGCTCAGGATGAAGCGGAGGAACTCGCGTACTTTCGGGTCCATCGCGCGGCCCGGCGCCTTGTTGACGTAGATGTACGCGTCGCGCGCCAGCGGATATGCGCGGCTGGCGACGTTGTCGGCGGTGAGCGGCACGGCAGGACCCTCGGCTGTCCGCGAGATCGCGATCACTTTCACGCCCGGATGCGCCGCGCATTTGGAGCCCTCGGGATTGACGCAATTCCCGTCGACGTGCATCAGCGCGCCCCAGCCGATCCCGTATTCGTTCTTTTCGATGGCTTCGTACATCCGGTCGCTCGCCACCTGGTCGCCGAGCGCTTCCTTCGCTTCGACGTATTCATGGAAGTTCGGATTCCACTTGGTCGACCAGTGCATCACCATCCGCTCGAAGCTGACGGCGAATCCGGGCGCGACGTAGCCGTAGGTCTCAATCGGCTTGTTCGCCCACTCGCCGGCCAGGCCGAGCTGTCCCCAGGTGCGGATGTTCGTCTCGGGGCCGCGCGCATATTTCGCGGTGAAGAGCAGGTTGTTCTGCGCGTTCGCGCCGACTTCCCAGCCGCCGGTGCGCTCGGAGCCAAAGATGCGGTCGAGCTGATCGATCGACAGCTTCGCGATCGGGTTGTCCTTGTTGACCATGATCGCCCACGCGAACAGCGTGCCGCGTTTCTCGAAACCGCCGGTCGCGATCGACAGCTCGGTGGGCACGTAGCCGAACGAGTTGAAGAACGGCATCTGGTCGGTGATCTTCGCGTCGTCGCCCATCGGGGCCACGTCGGAGGCGCCGCCGTACATCATGCCCAGCGCGCCTTCGCTGCTGGTCATGAAGTTCGTCGAGATCTTCGCGTTGGGCTGGAACTTGCGAAAGCCCTCGACGAGCAGATCGACGCTGCCCTTCAGCTCGCTGCCGGCGATGCGCAGCCCGCCGACGACGTCGTACTCTTTCTTGTACGAAGGAATGGAATTGAGATCCGGCGCCTGTGCGAAAGCGCCCGCTGCCATCAGACTCAACAACATCAGCTTCATGTGCGTTTTACTCCAGTTTCTGCAGTTGTTCGCGCGCCACCGCCGCGGTGAGCGGCAGGTATCCGCCCTCGCGCGCGACGATCTCCTGGCCGTCGCGGCTCAGGATGTAAGAGAGGAATTCCTTCAATTTCGGATCGATCGGACTGCCGGCTTTGCGATTGAGAAAGATGTAGATCGATCGCGTCAATGGATAAGAGCGATTTTGAAAGCTTTCGCGGCTGGGAAAGACATACGAGCCGCCGCCGCGCGGCGCGATCGCGACCGGTTTGATACCGTCGATTCCCGCCGACTGCGGGAGCACGGTCCAGGCGATCCCGTAGCGATCGTTGGCCAGCTCGTCGCGCAGCATGTGCTTGAGGCCTACGCTCTGGCCGCCCATCATCTTGCTGCCGGTCTCGACGAACTCGCGGAAGTTGGGGTTCCACTTGTCCGCATTGCCGAGCACCGCCAGCTGGAAGAAGCGCGCGGTGCCGGAGGGCGCGTGGCCGTACGTCTGGATCGGCTTGTCGGCCCACTCGCCGGTCAGGCCGAGCTGTCCCCAGGTGCGGATGTCCTCGCGCGCGCTCCTCGCGTCCGCCGGCGTCCACTTGAAACCGCGCATTCCGGCGGTGCGCTCGGCGCCGAAGATTCCGTCGAGCTGCTCGACGGTCAGCTTCGAGATCGGGTTGTCCTTGTTGACGAAGACCACGATGCCGTTCGATTTACCGTCGGCGTCGAAGGCGCCGGAAGCGACGGTGATCGCGGTCGGCGCGTAACCGTAGACCTCGTAGAAGGAGAGGTTCTCAGTCAGTGTGGCTTCACCACCGTCGGGCGCGAGATCGGCCACTCCGGTCACCAGCGCGGGAATCGCGGCGTCACTCGTCGGCAGCTTGTCGTCGAAGCGCGCTCCCGGCTGGACGCGGGCGAAGGCGTCCTCCCACGACTTGACCAGGCCGCCCAGGGACGATCCGAAATTGCGGATCGTGCCCTGCACGGCGGTCTGCGGCTTGTAGGCCGGGAGAAGACCGAGCAATGCGGCGAGCAGGAAAGTCATCAAGCCGCCACCGCCGCCGCCGCGGGCTGGACCTCGACGTTGACTTCGGACTCCAGGCCCAGCGTCACCAGCGTCGCGAGCAGCCCGCAGAGCGCAGCCAGCGACAGCCACGCGCCCGGCATCGCCTTGTTGC
>VBLM01000370.1 GCA_005879095.1 Deltaproteobacteria bacterium | reverse complement strand
ATGTGACAGTCATGTCGGGGGTGCCGGGCCTCTAGCGTTTTCAAGTCGACGGATCCGGCCCCCGACTGCGTAGTTTTCCAGTCGGGTTGCTACCTTCGTCGGTTCGTGTACGGAGTCGACATCGGCAAGGTCCTGTTCGTGTGCGTGGGAAACGTGTGCCGCAGCCCGATGGCAGCCGCCGTCCTCAAGAAGCGCGCCGGCAATCTCGTCGTGCAGTCGGCGGGGTTTGCGGCGCTGGTCGGTGAGCCGGCCGACCCGCATGCGCAGGCCCTGATGCGCGCGGCGGGCATCGACCTCTCCGGACATCGCGCCCGCCAGCTCACGCCGGCGATGGCGAGCGGCTTCGACCTGATCCTGGTGATGGAGGAGAACCACCGGCGGGAGGTCGAGCGAATCTTCCCTGCCGGCCGCGGGCGGATCCATCGGCTCGGCCGGTTCGGCGGCTTCGACGTGCCGGATCCGTATCGCCAGCCGCGCGCCGCGTTCGAGCAGTCGCTCGCGCTCATCGAGCGCGGCATCGGCGATTTCGCGCGCGCTTTCTGGAAGGCGCCGTGATCCGCGCTTCGATCGCCGCGCTCTTCCTGCCCGCCTGCTTTCTCGCGCCGGGCATGCGCATGAACGAAGGCGCGCTGGGCGATCGCGGGCACTTCCGGGTCGTGCCGATCACGCCGCAGCTTCTCACTTCACAGGCGAACGCGCGGCCGGCGGAGAAACAGCGCCGCGACGATCCCACCTCGCCGTCCGGCTACGAATATCGAATCTCGCCGCACGACGTGCTCTCGGTGATCGTCTGGGACCATCCCGAGCTGACACTGCCGGCCGGCCAGTTCCGCTCGCCGGAGACGAGTGGCTACACCGTCTCGGCGGATGGCAACATCTTCTTTCCCCACGTGGGCGTGATCGCGGTGGCGAGCAAGACGGTCGAGGAAGTCCGGGTCTTGTTGACCGGGAAGCTGGCACAGTTCGTGCGCGACCCGCAGCTTCAAGTATTGGTCGCGGCCTTCCGGGGCAAGCGCGCGCAAGTGGCGGGCGAGGTCCTGCAGCCCTCGCAGGTGCCGATCACCGACATCCCTCTTCGCGTGCAGGACGCGATCGCGCTGGCCCGGGGACTCACGGCCGAGGCGGATCCGGCCAACGTCACGCTCACCCGCGGAGCCGAGGTGTACCACCTCGACCTCCTCGCGCTCTACGAACGCGGCGACACCGAGCAGAACTGGGTGCTCCAGGACGGCGACGTCGTCCATGTCGGCGATCGCAGCCAGAACAAGGTGGTCGTCCTCGGCGAGGTGCGAAAACCTTCCTCGCTGCCGATGGTCAAGCGGAGGATGACGCTCGCCGACGCTCTCGGCACCAGCGAAGGCCTGGATCTCATATACGCCAATCCTGCCGAGATCTTCGTCTTCCGCGGGCGATACGATGCGCCCGAGATCTACAAGCTCGACGCCTCGAGCGCCGACGCCCTGCTGCTTGCGGCCGCCTTTCAGCTGCAGCCGCGCGACGTGGTCTTCGTCTCCACCTACAACCTCGGGCGCATGAGCCGCGTGCTCACGCAGATTCTGCCGGCGGTGCAGGCGATCTGGCAGACGTGGGACATCGTCCGCCGCCGCTGAGGACCGCGCATGGTTTTCACCCTGTTCTCGATCGCGGCCGTCGCGGCGTTTCCCGGCGCGCAGGGCGGCGGCGCGCTTTCGAAAGGCGGCCGCGGCGGCAGAGTGTACTTGATAGCCAACCTGAACGACTCCGGCCCCGGGTCGCTGCGCGCCTGCGTCGCGGCGAGCGGGCCGCGGACCTGCGTGTTCCGCACCGGCGGGACCATCGCGCTCCTGAGCACGCTCAGGGCCGACAATCCGTTCCTCACCATCGCCGGGCAGACCGCGCCGGGCGGCGGCGTACAGCTCACTGGACCGAAGTCGCCGGGCGACCCTGCGCTGATGATCACGACCCACGACGTGGTGGTCCAATACCTCCGGGTAAGACGCGGCCACTATCAAGGCGAGATCTGCAACGCCAAACCCTGGAGCTGCGGCGCGAGCATCGAGATCTTTTCCAACAGCGCGTCGACCGATCCGCACGAGATCATGATCGACCACGTCTCCGCGGAGTGGTCGAACTACGACGCGATGATCGCGCTGGGCTCGAACGCCGCCCCGCGCCAGCCCCGTTCGCTGACGGTCTCGCACTCGATCGTCGGAGAAGCCCTGGCGGGGGCGGGCCAGACGGTCGGGGTCAATTTCGGCGGCTACTCCGGGGCCGGGCCGGGAGCGCCCGACGGGATGACCGACCTCGACTTCCACCACGACCTGTTCGCCGGTACGAGCCACCGGATGCCGCTCCTGACCGTGAAGTCCGCGCGGCTGGTCAACAATCTCGTCTACGCCTGGACGTATTATCCGATGCGCGGCAAGGGTCTTCGCGATTTCATCGGCAACGTCTTCAAGACCCGCACCGGCCAGACCGCCGCCTCGCACGAGATCCAGGCATGGACCGAGGACGCCCGGAACGACACCTCGCTTTCGCCCTCCTTTTACGTCTCGGGGAACATCGGCCCCAGCGACCCCAACGGCTCGGACAACTGGGCGATGACCGCGCTGGCCCGGAACGAGAGCGCCGGCGAAGCCTCGAGCCCGCTGCCGGCGAAGTACCGGCGCAGCGCGCCGATGCCCGCGCCCGCCATCCCGATCACCGCCGAACCGGCGGCGACCCTCCCCTCCGCGCTGCTCGGCGACGTCGGCGCTTCCCGCAAGCTCGATTGCAACGGCAGGTGGGTCGATGCGCTCGATCCGGTCGACCGCCGGATCGTGAAGGCGGTCGCCGACGGGACCAACCTCCACGGCTCGTACGACTATTCCAGCCTTCGGGGCTCGCCGCAGAGCCAGGCCGACCTGGGCGGCTGGCCGACGCTGGCCGCCGGCACTCCCTGCGCCGACGCCGGCGGAAATGGCCTCCCCGATGCCTGGGAATCACACTGGGCGCGCGTGTTCGGCCACCGGATCGAACCGAGTGGAGTCGATTTCGCCGACGGATATACCAACCTCGAGCACTACATCGACGGGATGAGCCCTTCTCCATGAATCCCGCCATCGCATCCGATCTCTACCGATACGCGGGCAAGGCCGACTTCCGGGCGCTCGTCACGCATCTGATCTTCACCCCGGGCTTCAAGTTCATCTACGTGTTTCGCAAGGCCAACGGGCACCGGCGCGGCTCGCTGCGATGGCTCTTCTACCGGCTCTTGCATCGCCGATACATCCACAAATACGGTTTTCAAATCCCGCTATCGACGCGGATCGGCAAGGGCCTCCACATCACCCACTTCGGGGGCGTCGTCGTCCACGGGGAGGTCGTCTTCGGCGACAACTGCGACATCGCCCACGGCGTCACCGTCGGCCAGGCCAACCGCGGCAGCCGCAAAGGCTGTCCGACCATCGGCAACAAGGTCTGGATCGGCACCGGCGCGGTTCTGGTGGGCAAGATCACCGTCGGTGACAACGTCCTGATCGCGCCGAACGCGTTCGTGAATTTCGACGTTCCCTCGAACAGCATCGTGCTGGGCAACCCGGCCAGGGTGATCCCCAGGGAAGACGCCACGGCCGGGTACATCGATCGGGTGCTCGAGTAGTCGCAGCCAGATCTCGAGGATCAGGCACCTCCAGAGGATGCCCGAATAGTCGCGTGCGCCGCGCACGTGCTCGCGGAAGAGCGCCTGCAGCGGGCGCACCTGCAAGTATCGATGGACGCGCGCGCCGGCCGAGAGCACCTGGTCCACGTAGTACTCGCGCAATTCGTGGCGCAGCCAGCGGCCGACCGGCACGCCGAATCCGCGCTTGAAGCGGCGGAAAGTTTCGGGCGGAAGTACTCCCGCGAAGGCCTTCTTGAGCAACCACTTCCGGCTCCAGCCCCGGATGCGCTGGCGGTCGGGGAGAGTGTTGGCGAAGTCGACCACTTCGTCGTCGAGGAAGGGCACGCGGACCTCGAGTCCGTGCGCCATGCCTCCCTTGTCCGACTTTTCCAGATAAGTCCCCGGGAGCCAGAAGCGTTGGTCGAGAAGGCAGAGATGACCGACGACGCCGTCGTCCAGGTCGTCGGGATAGCCCTCCTCGATGATCGCGGCGATGCCGTCGCCTGCCTGCCATTCCGGCTTGAGGATGGTTTCGGGAGGAATCTCGCTCTCCAGATACGACGAGTAGCGAGCGGCGGCGCTGTTGCGCCCCAGGGCGCGAAGGACGACCTGCAGGCGCCGCGGCAGCCACTGCATGCGATCGAGCCGCGCGGCCCGGATCGACGCGCAGAGCCCGCGACCGACCGGCCCGAGGGCGCGGATCGCTCGTTCGAATTGATACCGCCGGTATCCGCCGAAGAGCTCGTCCGAGCCTTCGCCGGCGAGCGCGACGGTGACGCGAGAGCGGATCATCCGGCTGATCAGGAACATGTTGAGCGCTGCGGCGTCGGCGAACGGCTCGTCGTAGTGCCAGACCAGCCGCTCCAGCTCGGCGATCAGGTCGTCGCCGGATGCCTCGTAGACGTAGTGCTGCACGCCCAGGTGCGCCGCGACCCGCCGGGCGTGGTCGATCTCGTCGTAGTCGCGGCCCATGCCCGGATAGCCGAGCGTGAACGCCATCGTCTTCCGCGGCCCGAGAAGCCGCGCCGAAAGCGCGGTCAGGATCGATGAGTCGACGCCGCCGCTGAGCAGCACGCCGAGCGGCACGTCGGCCACCAGCTGGCGGGCCACTGCCGCGGTGAGCACTGTTCTCAATTCCGCGGCGGCGCTCTCGTCGTCGCGCGCGACGGGACGCCATTCGAGGGGCGGCCGCGATCGCCCGCTGCTCGTGCCAGCCGGACCGAGCGTGAGGACCTCGCCCGGCTCGAGTTGGCGAACGCCGTCGAGGACGTGTCTGTCGCCGTAACAGTGGCCGTAGCGGAGGAAGGCCGAAAGTCCGGCGGCGCGGATCCGGGGAGTGAACCGCCCGGTGTGAGAGAAGAACTTCGCTTCCGAAGCGAACAGGACGCCGCCGTCGGCTTCTATGACGTAGAGCGGCTTGATCCCGAGGCGGTCGCGCGCCAGGTACAACGTGCGCGTCTCGCGGTCATAGGCGGCGAGCGCGAACATCCCGTTCAATCGCGCGAGGAAATCGGGTCCGAAGCGGGCGAACCCCTCGAGGATGACCTCGGTGTCCGAGCGTCCGCGCCAGCGGCGGATTCCGACCTGGGACCGCAATTCCTGGAAGTTGTAGACCTCGCCGTTGTAGCAGAGGACGAATCGACCGTCGGCCGAGATCATCGGTTGATTTCCCGCGGCGCTCAGGTCGATGATCGAAAGCCGCCAGTGGAAGAGCGAGATCCCTTCCTCTTGCCAGGCTCCGAAAGCGTCGGGGCCGCGGTGTGCGAGGACCGCGCTGCTTGCCGCTCCCAGCGGCTCGGTCCATCCGAACGCTCCGGCTATTCCGCACATGCTATTGCGCTCGGGAGGTGGCGAGCCGGCCTGCGACCGGCGGTGAATAGAGGGCGGCGTATTCGGCCGCGACGCGGCGAAGGCTGAACTCGCGCTCGATCCGCCGCCGGGCTTCGCGCCCCAACCGATGGCGGCCGTCGGGCCCGAGGAGGACCATCTCCTCCCAGGCCGCCGCTAGCGCCTCGGGATCTCGCGGCCGCACCACGCGGCCCGTCTCGCCTACCAGATACGAGCAGTCGCCGAGATCGGTGACGACGCACGGGACTCCGCAAGCCATCGCTTCGCCGACGACCAGCGGGAACGCCTCGCCGGCCGCGGAACAGAGCGTCGCGACGTCGAGCGCGTTCATCACGCGGGGGACGTCGTCGCGGTGCCCGAGAAGCCGAAAGCGGTCCGACAGGCCTGCGCCGTCGATCGCGCCGGCAAGATGTTCTGTTCCATCCCCGCAGAACAGGAACGCAGCATGCGGCTGCCGCCTCGCCAGAAGGCCCGCGGCGCGGATGAAGCTGGCGTGATCTTTCACCGGGTCGATTCGCGCGACCAGACCGATCACGACGGCGTCCGGATCGAGGCGCAGCTCTTCGCGGACGGCGCGACGCGCGCCGGGGTCCGGCCGGTACTGCTCCACGTCGAATCCGTTGGGGATGACGACCAGTTTGGTGGGGTCGTAACCGATGGCGACGTGCTGATCGCGCGAGGCACGCGAGACGGCGACGATGTGGTCCGGCAACCAGCCCGAGAGCCAGGCCCCGAGCGCGACCGTCCAGCGCGTCGTCCAGCGGGCGCGCCCCGGTTCGAGGACGCAGCTGTGGATCGCCCAGACGATCGGGACGCCGCCCGCCAGCCTGGCCGCGATGCCGCCGATCAGGTTGGCGTGATACATCCAGGTGTGGACGACCGCCGGTCGGAAATCGCGGACGATCCTCGCCAGGCGAACGATCTTCAACGGGCTGGGGAAGCGGCCCATCCCGAGCGCCAAGGACTCGATGCCGAGCTGCCGCAGCCGGTCGCCGATCGCGCCGGGGCTGGTGAGCGAGACGACCCGGTGCTCGCAGCGCGCCATCTCGGGTACCTGGACGAGCCGATAGAGCATCGTCTCGGCCCCGCCCACGTTCAGGTCGGTGATGACGTGGAGGATCCGACGGTCTGTCACGCTGCCTGCGGTTCCGCGCACTTTTCCACCTCCACCCGGACCTTGCGCAGCACCTGCCAGGCGAGCAGGGCCTGGACGGATGACGCAAGCAGTAGGGCCATCGCCGCTCCCGCTCCGCCATGGACCGGGACGAGCACGGCGCAGCCGGCCATGAGAACGATGAGCGCGACGGCGAGAAGCGCCGGCTGCACCTTGAACACGCGCGCCGCGGAGAGCGAATACCCGAGGAGCGTCGCGACGAACCAGATGCCGGCTGCAGCGCTCAATAGTACGAGGACGGGCGCGCCGGAACCGAACTCGGGCCGGTAGAGAAGCTCGAGAATCCGGCGGCCCGCGACCGCGGACAGCGCCACGCCGGCAGCTCCGAGGAGCGCTCCGAAAAGGACCAGCTTGCGGATCAGTCCGCGAAAGGCACCCGCCTCGCCGGCCGCGCGCAGCGAGGCGAGCCGGGGGCCGGCGGCGCCGCCGAGCGCGGCGATGACGACGTCGCCCCCGGCCGTGAGCTGGCTCGCCGCCGCGAAGACACCGAGCGCCACGTCGCCGCCGTAATGAGCGAGGAAGAACCGCGGGACGTACTGCTGCAGCGAGCCGAGAAGGATGGTGATGCCGAGGGGAGCGGCCTCGGCGGCGAGCCGGCCCATTCGCGGCCACGACACCGGCCCCGGCCTCTCCGCGACCGCGCGCCGCAGCTCCGCGTCCGCCGAGGCGCGAAGGCGAACGAAGACGAGCGCGGCGCACGAGCCGAGCGCGGAACCGATCGCCGCGCCGGGAACTCCGCCGCCGAGCAAGGCTGCCACCGTCATGAAAGCTGCCGAGCTGATCGAGTTCAGGATCAGGCCGCCGGCGATGACGCCCATCCGCTCGTGCTGCTGCCAGAGGCCGTAATGGATGTCGGCGAGCGCATCCGCCGCTCTCATCGCGCAGATCGGAAGCAGCACCGCCCACGCCGGCCCGCCGGTTCCCCAGGCGATGAGCGCTATGGTCGCGACGGCGGCGGCAGTCGTGGCGCCGCGCAGGCCGAGGTACTCGCGGAAGGCGTAGGCACGCCGCGCGTCGCAGGCCTGCACGAAGCGCAGGCAGAGGCTCGCGAGCATCATTACCGGCGCCGTCAGGCTGAGCGCGAAGACGTAGACGCCGACCGCCGCCGGGCCGCCCATGTGCGCCAGGATGATCAGCTGCACCCACTGCCCGAGGGCGTAGGCCACGTTGCCCACCAGGTTCCAGCGGATGTTGCTGCGCATCCGCGGCGCCGGCAGGAGCCCCGTCACTGCAGCTCCGGGCGGGGGCTGGGACGCAGACCGGCGAGCGCGATGCCGAGGAGGAAGACGAACCAGGTCCCCTTCCGCGCCTCCCAGGTCAGCGAGGCGCATCCGATGAACCACGTCAGCGCCAGGCCGATCACGAGCGATCGATGGTTCCCGCCTCGCCGCGCGACCCCGTGGAAAATCAGCGCAAAGACGCCGAGGAAGAGCAAAAGGCCGATCCCGCCCAGCTCGACGGCGACCGAGAGCGGCGTGTTGTGGACGTACGGAACGGGCGGATTTCGCCACGGCGTGAGGGCTGGAAGAGCGGCGCGCGGAAATCCCGCCGCGCCCACGCCGACGAATGGATGCCCCGCCAGAAGCGTCAGGGCGACGCGCCAGATCACGTCGCGGTCGGAGATCGATCCCCCGAGCTCCTCACGGATCGTGAGCAGGCGCGACCACGTGTCCCACGGCACGAACCAACCGACGGCCGCGATGCCCACCGCGACCAGAGCAAGGGTCAGCGCCAGCGCCGTACGGCTGCGCCGCGCGAGCCAGACCACCGCGCACGCCAGGGACGCCGCCGCCGCCAGCGTCCCGCCGCGCGAGGCGCTGAGCGCGATCGCGCTCGCGGCCATCGGCAGGTACAGCAACACCAGCCACCGCCAGCGGCTCCGGCCGGCGACCGCGAGGTATACGGCCATCGGAATCCCGAGCGCGAGCGTCACCGCCATGTCGTTGGGGTCGAAGCCCTCGGCCGCGTAGCGCGTGCCGCCTTCGAAGACGACGTCCTCGAACGCGTTGCCTTCGGCGAACGCCTGCCAGGCGAGGGCGACGACGAAAAAGCATCCGGCGACGAATCCGCCCAGCATCGCGCGCAGCGACTCTTCGGACCGCACCAGCTGCCACCCGAACCACACCAGCGTCAACAGCTGCAGGTCGGTGACGAGCCTGCTGACGACCGCGCCTTGATCGACAGCCCAAAAAAAGGTCAGCGCCGACCAGCCCACGAAAGCCGCCAGCATCCAGAACGGCGCAGGCGACGGCCTGATCCGATCTGCGGCGAAGATCTGCCAGCCGGCGGCGAGGATGAGGGGCGCGCCGAGCACGATCGAAGCGGCGAGCGATGCGGTCCCGCTGCTGCCGAGACGGGTGGCGATGACCACGTCGGCGGCAATCCCGAGCGCGGAGATGGCGAGCGCCGCCCGGATCAGCTTGCCGCCGGTGTCCATCAGGCCTCGCCCGCGATCGAGGGTTGTGGAGCGCTCGGCCGCCTGAACCGGGCCGCGTACCAGGCCGCGGTGCGGGCGAGGCCGTCGCGGACCGAAACTGCCGGCGCGTATCCGAGGATCCGCCGGGCCCGTCCGATGTCGGCGAGCGAGTGCCGCACGTCGCCCGCACGGAAAGGACGGTGGCGGGGGACGATCTCCTCCGCGGCCGGGCGGAGGCGGGCGACCTCGGCGCGGATCAGCCGGAACAGCTCGTTGAGCGTGGTGCGGCCTCCGTACCCGATGTTGAAGACCTGGCCGAGGGCGGCCGAGCCGGCGGTGGTGGCGGCGAGCAGGTTCGCCTGGACGACGTTGTCCACGAAGCAGAAGTCGCGGCTCGTCTCGCCGTCGCCGTAGATGGCGACGTCGCTGCTTTCGAGGAGCGCCGAGAACCAGCGGGGGATGACGGCCGCGTAGGGGCCGGCCGGGTCCTGCCGCGGGCCGAAGACGTTGAAGTAGCGCAGGCCGATCAACTCGAGTCCGTAGCAGCGGCCGAAGACGTGCGCGTAGATCTCGTCCGCGTACTTGCTGGCGGCGTACGGCGAGAGCTGCCGTCCGACCGTGTCTTCGGCTCGCGGAAGGACGGGGTCGTCGCCATAGACGGAGCTGGAGCTGGCGAAGACCACGCGCCGCACCCGGGCGTCGCGCGCCGCGATCAGGAGCCGGAGAAATCCGGTCAGGTTCACGTCATGTGTCTGGAGCGGGTCTTCGATCGACCGCGTCACCGAGCCGAGGGCCGCCTCGTGGAGGACGAGGTCCACGCCGCGGCAAGCCTCGGCGCCAGCCTCGCGGTCGCGGATGTCGCCTTCGTGAAAGCGGAACCGGGCGGCCTGCTCGGGCGAGACCGCGCGCAGTACCTCGGCGATGTTTCGCCGGCTTCCGGTGGCGAAGTTGTCGAGCCCGACCACGCGCTGATCGAGCGCGAGCAGGCGCGCGAGAAGGTGCGAGCCGATGAAGCCGGCGCAGCCGGTCAAAAGCCAGGTCTGCGGGCGGCGGCGAAGCCGCACGCGCAACATCTCGTCGGGCCCCGTGCGAACGGTCATGTGACTTCCGCGTAGAGTTTTTCGTAGGCGCTTCCCATCACCTCGGCGTCGAATCGCGAGCGCGCGATGACCGCCGCGGCCGCTCCCTTTTCCCGCGCGCGTCCGGCATCGCCGGCGAGCTCGACCATCGCCGCCTCGAGCGCGGCGCCGTCTCCGGGAGCGACGAGGAGCCCGGCGCAATCCGGGACCAGCTCGGGGACGCAGCCGACGGCGGTCGCCAGCACCGGCTTGCCGGCCGCCATCGCCTCCATGACGGTCAACGGATTGCCCTCGTAGCGGGAGGCGAGCACGAACACGTCGGCGGCGGCCAGCACGCGGGGGATGTCGGCCCTGATCCCGAGGAAATGCACCCGATCTCCGACTCCCCGCGCGCTGGCCTGCGATTCGAGTGCCGCAGCCGCTCCGACGCAAAGGCCTCGATCAACGACTTGCTGTTCTTCTGCGGCTCGAGACGCCCGACCGCGACGAAGACCGGCGCGCCGGCGGGGATGCCGAGCGATGCGCGAACTTCCTCGCGAGCGCCGGGAGGCGGCGCGTAATCGGAAACGGGAATGCCGTTGGGGATCCGGTGGCGCGGCGGCAGCCGGTAGAGCCGGTGCATGCTCTCGGCCACGGCGTCGCCGATGGCCACCGGGACGACGCCCGCCCGGAACGCGATCGCCTGGAGGATGCGGCTCAGGCGCTCGACCTCAAGCTCGGCGAGGTTGTGCACCGTGTGCACCACGCGGCAGCGGCCGGCGGCGGCGGGGAGCACGTACTTGAGCACGTAGAGATGGGTGTGAAGGACGTCCGGCCGGAAGCGAGCCACGACGCGGGCTATCCGCGGGATCATGCGCAGGTCGAGACCCGGATGCTTCCCGAGGAAATGGACCGGCACCCCGTCCGATCGCAGGCCGGTCTCGATCCAGGAGCCGCTGGGGTCGTAGAGCGAGACCACGGCGACGTCGTGGCCGGAGCGGCGAAGATGGCGGGCCAGGAGCGAGACGACGCGCTCCGCCCCGCCGACCGCGAGGTTGGGGATCACCTGGAGTACGCGCATGCCGCCGCTCCCATTAGATTTCGGTATTCCGCGGCGATCGCTTCGTGGATCGCTTCGCGCCGTAACTCTGCCAGCACCCGGCTGCGGCCGGCCTGGCCGTGTCTCTCCCGCAGGCCGGCGTTGGCCAGGTACGACTCGAGTCCGCCGGCGAGCGCGCCTGCGTCGCGAGGCGCGACCAGCGTCCCGGTGACGCCGTCGAGGACGGCGTCGGTGCAACCGGGAACGCGGCTCGCGACAATCGGCAGCCCCATCGCTGCGGCCTCGAGCGCGACGTTGGGAAAGCCCTCCCGGTAGCTGGGCAAGGCCACCACGTCCATCGCGGCGTAGAGGCGCGGCGCATCCCAGTCGTGTCCGGCGTAGTGGACGCGCGGATCCGACCGCAACGCGGCGAGCATGGCCGTCGCCAGCGCGTCATCCGGGTCCTGTTTGCCGGCGAGCAGAAAGTGCAGGCGAGGCTCCTTCGCCGACAGACGTCGCCACGCGCGGGCAAGCTCGAGGAGGCCCTTGTCGCGCACCATCCGGCCCAGAAAACCGACGACGAGCGCGTCCGCCGGAATGCCGTACGCGGCGCGAGCGGCGAACCGCGCGGATTCGTTGGCCGGCGCGAACCGCCTGGCGTCGACGCCTTGCCCGCTGCCGCTGAGCAGGACCTTGATCTTGTCGGGCGGGCAGAGCCCCTCCTCGATCGCGATCTCGCGCGTCGAGTGGCTCACCGCGAGAACGCGATGAGCGAGGAAGCAGTGCGCACCGGCGTCCGCTCGATCCACGCCGCGATCATTCCCAGCAGGCCGCCCTTCGGCGTATGGGCGTGCACGATCTGCGGGCGAATGCGCCGGACGACCCGCCACACCCGCCAGAGCGCGAGCAGATCGCGCAGCGGAGTGATCCGCCGGGTCATCCGGATCGGATGGAGCGGGACACCCTCACTGTCGCGGAAAGCGGCCGATTCCGGGTCTGGCGACGAGATCGCGTGCAGGGAGGCTCCCGACTTGCGCAGGACGGCGGCCTGCCCGGAGAGGAAGTGGAGCGAAAGGCCGATGGTGGTGACGTGCGCGACAGTGAATCTCGACGGCAGGTTCTGCACGACGTGCCGGCGCTCGCGCTCGGTGAGGCCGGGGTGCGACGGCAGCAGGAACACCAACCGCGACAGGCGTTCGGCCTCCGGGCAATCGCCGTGATAACCGTACGCGCGGCCCGCTTCGGGCGAGTCGAAATAGATCAGACGCGCGCCGACGCCGCGGCTGCGGAGGCTGGCGATGCCGCGGCGGGCAGCGTCCTCGTCCGGCGGGCACACGGGCAACAGCCAGTGATTCCACTCGCCGTACGAAGGCTCGGGCGGGATGCGCCAACCCGGAGGCAGATGCGTCCGGATCTCGGACCAGAAATCCGCTTGCTTCTCCGAGTCGGCGCTCCATTCCTTCAAGCGAGACTCGACCACGGCCCAGTCGCTGCGGCGCATCCGCAGCGAGGGCGAGACCCGGTAGGACATGCGATTCGCCGCGCGTCGATAGAGCCGGCGCGAGGTGATGGTCGTGAGCAGCGAGTAGAACGGCTTTCGATACGAGGAACAGGTTCGCCGCCGCGTGGGAGAGCCCTTCGAGAATACTCTCGTCCCCCTCTTCGCCCAGCAGCCGTTCCACTTCCGCCGCGAGGGCGCGATTTCGCACCACCGCGCACCCTCCTCCTCCGGCCCGGAGAGACTTGGAGAAAAGAAAGGTGAAGAACGCGCCATCGCCGAGCGAGCCGAGCGGACGTCCCCGCCAGGTGCTGCCGAGAGCGTGCGCGCAGTCCTCGAGGATCGGCTTGCCCTGCATGATCCCGGCGACCGCGTCGAAGTCCGCTGGATAGCCGAAGGCATGGATGAGGATCAGGCAATCGATGCGGTCGCGCTTCCTGCGCAGATCGGTGAGGCTCAACCCCAGCGTGACCGGGTCGGCATCGAGAAACACCGGCCGCATGCCCGCCTGTGCGATCGTCTGCCACACGACCGGATGGGTGAAGATCGGCACGCCGACGCGCGAGGATCCGGACGCGCGCAGCGCCCGAAGCAGCGCGAACTCCGCTTCGCGACCCTGCCGGGTGGGGAAGACTTCGACGTCCGATCCACGGAACGCCGGGAACCACGCGCGGCCCACCTCCGGGAACGGCCGTGCCAGGCCCCGCAGCGCGATCCGGAGCTCCTTCGGCCCGTAAGGAACCTGGTACGGCGCGATCATCGGGTCGCCCCGGTTTCCGGCGAAGAGCGGTAGGGCGGGAAGTAGGCGCTCGCCTGCGGGTCGCGGCGATGGATGTTCGACCACGACTCGCAGAGCGCTGCGTGTCGGGCGAGTATCCGCCGCCCAGGATCAGGCGTTTGCGGCCCTGCCGCTTTCCCCAGAGGATGGTGTCGTAGATGATCGCGTTGGTCGGGCGGACGTGCTGGAACTCGTAGAGGGCGCCGCCGAGATACGAGTAGACGTCGTCGCGATCGTGAAGGTAGAGCGTTCCCGCGACCAGCCGGTCCCGGTATTCCGCAAGGACGAAGCGGGCGCTCTCCTTGAGCTCGTCGAAGATGGCCGCGAAGTAATCGAGCGGGAAGTGGTACTCCTTGAGCGCGCTGCGCGCCTCCATCGTCTGGATGTAGAGGCGATGGAACTCGCGGATGTGGTCGATGGTGCGCGCCTCGAACACCCGGACCCGCTCGCGCTGCGCGCGCTGGATGTTCTTCCGGCAGGCATGGGTGAAGGAATTCCGCCACAGCTCGTCCTCCGGCAAGGTCAGGTCGACATAAACGATCTCGCGGCTGTACTGGAGGCAATTGCGCAGCAGCGCGCCGGTGAGCGCCTTCCACGGATGCAAGCGGATGAACTCCGCGACCACGCCCTGGTTCATCGCGTACGTCGAGAACATGGTCGGGAAAGCGCCGCAGACGGCGTCGGTGGGTTCTCCGCTCGCGAACGGACCGGTGAACTCCGGCGAGAGGGTGTCCCACAGCGGCAGCGAGGCGATCGGCCTGCAGAAAAAGGGATACGCGATTCGGCAATTCCCGTTCTGCAGCACGTAGAGCTGCGCCCGATACCCGAGATGCCTCTCTGCAACCCTGGCGAAGCCGACGCTGCCGAAGACGCTTTCCTCGGCGGGCAACGCCCGGCTCCAGCCCCCTGGGTCGCCGGTCGGGTAGATGACCTCCCTCAACATGTCCGTGCCCCGATCGCGCGTTCGAGCTCCTCCGCCAGGCCGGCGACGGTCGGCGCCTTGAAGAACGTCGCCAGCGCAAGCTCGACTTTGAAGGCCTGCTCGATCTTGACGAAGATTTCGACCGCGGAGAGCGAGTCGCCGCCCAGCTCGAGGAAGTTGTCGAAGACCCCGACCCGCTCGAGGCCCAGCGCCTCGCGGAAGTAGCCCGCCAGTGTGTCCTCCCTGGGTGTGCGGGGAGCGACGAACTGCCTGGCCAGCGCCGGCCGAGACGCGCCCGGCGCGGGGAGCTTCTTCCGATCCACTTTCCGGTTCGGCGTGAGGGGAAGCGCGTCGAGCGTCACGAACACCGCCGGCACCATGAAGTCGGGGAGCTCCCGCGACAGGTGCGCGCGCAGCTCGTCGACGCCGGGATCCTTTTCCGCCACCAGATACGCGATCAGCCGCTTCTCGCCGGGCGTGTCCTCGCGCGCGACCACGACCGCCTGGCGGACCAGAGGATGCCGCGCGAGGACGGCTTCGATCTCCCCGAGCTCGATGCGGTGGCCGCGGATCTTCACCTGGTCGTCCAGGCGGCCGAGGAATTCGAGCACGCCGTCCTCGCGCCAGCGGGCTTGATCGCCGGTGCGGTAGAGGCGCCGCCCCGGGTTGAACGGGTCGCGGACGAATCGCTCGGCGGTCAACTCGGGCCGGTTCAGGTATCCCCGCACGACGCCGTCGCCACCGATCACCAGCTCGCCCGGCACGCCGGCGGGAACGAGCTGGAGGTTCTGGTCGACGATGTAGATCTGGGTGCCGGCGATCGGCTTGCCGAGCGGAATGCTCGCGGACGCGTCGGTCACGTCGTGCGTCGCCGACCAGACGGTGGTCTCGGTCGGCCCGTACATGTTGATCAGGCGGCCGGGCACGATTTCTTTAAGGCCCGCCGCGAGCTCCCTCGGCAACGCCTCTCCGCCGACGAGAAGGTTCTCGAGCTTCCGCAAGCCGGCGCGCGCGGTCTGGCTCTTGACCAGCATGCTCCCCATCGACGGTGTGACTTGGAGATGCGTGACCGTATGCCGAGCAAGCAGCGCGCCGACGTCTTCGTCTTCGGACGGCCGATTCGCGAGCTGCTTGAGCTCGTCGAGCCGCGGCAGACTCGCGAGCACCACGTCGGACGGGACGCCGAAATCGATCAGGCACGCGATCTCATCGACGCCGGCGTCCTTCAGCCGCTCCACCATCGGCAGGCAGCTCTGCGGCGTTCCGAACAGGCCGCTCGTCTCGTAGTAGCGCGCGAAGGCGTGCTCGAGCAGCGCGTCCATGTCCGCGCCCGAGAGCTTCTGGAAGAGCCCGTCGATGCCTTCGCGGCCGGCATTGCGGAAGGCCGGGAAGCTCGAGGCGCTCTGCTTGAGCAGGTCGGTCGAGGTGCGCAGGTACGCCTTGAACGGTTCGTGCACCTGGGCGCGGACGGAGGCCTGGTCTTCGCCGAGGAACGTGTGGAGCATCAGCGTCACCCTGCCCCGCCCGGGATGTCCCGCCTCCCGCCAGGCCCGGCGATAGATTTCGAGCTTTTCGGCGAGGCCATCGATGCTCTGCCCGAGGAGGTGGGTGAGCAGGTTGGCCCCGGTTTGCCCGGCCTGGCGGAAGGTGTCCGGATTACCGGCGGCGGTGACCCAACAGGGAAGCTCGGCCTGGACCGGGCGCGGCCGGGTCTTGACCTCGACGTCGCCCTTGGGCCCGCGGAAGGTTCGGCTCTCTCCGCGCCAGAGGGCGCGCACGGTCTCGATGCCGTCGCGGAAGATCTTGTAGCGGCCTTCGTACGCATCGGGCGCGAGCGCGAAGTCGCCCGGCTGCCAACCCGATGCGAACGAGATGCCCACCCGTCCGTTGGAGAGGTTGTCGACCAGCGCCCATTCCTCGGCGACGCGGATCGGGTTGTGCAACGGCATCACACAGCTTCCCGCGCGGATCTTCACTTTTTCGGTGATCGCGGCGATGGCGGCGCCGGCCACCGATGGATTCGGATACAGGCCGCCGAAGGCGTGGAAGTGCCGCTCGGGCGTCCAGACCGCCTCGAAACCGTTGCGATCGGCGAACTTCGCGCCCTCGAGGAGCAGGCGGTACTTGTCGCGCCCTTTCTCGCCCTCGTCGCTGGCGAAGTAGAAGAGGCTGAAGGCGATCTCCGGCCTCTTCGCGGCCTTCTGCTCGCCTCCATGGAGCACCACCTTGAAGCCGCGCGACAGCGTCCAGAGCGTCTCGAGCACCGAGATGTCGAACGAGACGCTGGTCACCGCCAGCCATGTGCCCGGCTTGTCGAGGCGCGCGTCCATCGCCGCGAAGAAGCTCGCCACATTGCGGTGCTCGACCATGACGCCCTTGGGTTTGCCGGTCGAGCCGGAGGTGTAGATCACATAGGCCAGGTCCTCCGGCCGCACGCTCGTCTGCGGGTTTGCGACGGCATTTGCATCGAGACCGTCGAGCGTCGAGACGATCGCGGCGAGACGCGCGTCTTCGACCATGTACGCGAGCCGTTCTTTCGGATAGGCGGGGTCCAGCGGCACGTAGGCCGCGCCTGCTTTGAGGATCCCGAGCATCGCGGCGACCAGGTCGGCCGAGCGATCCATGAGGAGGCCCACCAGCGAGCCCGGCGCGACACCCTGGCCGATCAGCCGATGCGCGAGCTGGTTCGCCCGGGCGTTCAATCGCGCGTAGCTGATCTCCTCGCCGCGCCAGACGAGCGCGGTGGCCTCGGGAGTCCGCCGCACCTGCGCCTCGAACGCGTGATGCACGCAGAGATCGCGCCGAGGCACCGCCTCGCCGTGATTCCACTGGCGAAGCAGCAGCTCCTTCTCCTCGCCGGAGAGGATGGTCAGCTCGCGGATCGGTTTGTCGCTGCGTTGCAGATCGCCGAGGAACGCCGTGAGCTGCCCTTCCATCCGCGACACGGTGCGCGCGTCGAAGACGTCGTCCCGGTACCGAAATGCCAGGGAGCGGCCGTCGTCCGGAACGATGATGGTCAACTCCGCGTCGCTCGACGAGGCCGCAAGCGACGGCACGCGCTCGATCGCGACCGCGGGCGCCGATTCGTGCCAGCGGCGCACCGCCGCGCCGACGCCCGGATGCCGCTGCGCAACGTCCAGCGCGTAGGTGCCGCTCTTCCGGAGCGCCGTGAGCTCTTCGAGCAGGTCGCGCCGGAACGAGTCGAACGGCGCCCCGCTGTCGATGCGGACTTGAAGCGGAACGGACTGTGCAAGAACGCCTGAAGTAAACCGTTCGAGCCCTGGATGACGGAAAGGCACCGTGAACTCCGCCTTGCCGCCGATCCGCGAGAGCCAGGCGACGACGGCCGCGAGCAACGCGTCGCCCGGCAAGGAGGCCGGCGTCGCGAGCTGCTTGGTTGCGTAGCGGTGTTCTCCGTGTCCCCGGCGCCTGGTGAAAGGAATCTCGATCGGTTCGAGGTCAACGAGCCGCTCGAGCCAGAAATCCTCGTGTTTGCAAACAGTCGCGGCGAGCTCGCTCATCGCCCGCGCCGAATCGACGCCCAGCGAGTCGAGCGAGCCGCCTTCTGCGAGGCCGAGCGCCCGCGCGTCGACGGGCGCGCCGAGCACCGTGGAAAGCTCGCTGACGACGACGTCATCGGATCCGGTAGCGACCGTGATACCTGCCGTGCCGATCGCGAGGATTGTCCCCGGGCGGCGATTCGCTCTCGACGGAAGCACCTCGATGCGCCGCACGACGATCGGCGCACCGCGTACCCACAGCTTCGCCGTCGTCAGCGGGTTCGGGTACTGGCCGAAGTCCAGGCCTCTGACCAGCGCGGCGATGTCCGCCGCCGGACTGGACCAGTCGATGCTGCCGGCCGCCGGCGGGCGCCGGTCCCTCCCGAAGTACCGGCGCCGTTCGAGAGCCTGCCGCCGCGGCTCGACCCCGCCGTTCGCCAGCGCCTGCACCAGCTCTTCGAAACTGGACAGGGCAGCCTGGTAGCATTTCGCGTTCAGGGTCAGCGCGGTCTCTCCCGCGGCGATCGGGAACCGGACCTGCTTGAGGATGTCGCCCTCGTCGAGGCCCCGGGTCATCACGTGCCAGGTGACGCCGTGCTCCCGCTCCTGGTTGAGCAGCGCCCAGGAGGTGACGTTCAACCCCGCGTAGTCGGGCAGCGGGCCGTCGTGGAAGTTGATCGCCCCGCGGCGCGGCAAAGCGAGCACGGCCGGCGGGATCAACGAGAGATGCGCGACGCTGAAGAGGTAATCGAAAGGCTCCGGCGCCAGCGCGGCCGCCAGATTCGGCGCCGGAGCGATGCAACGGATGCCGTGCTCCATCGCCCAGCGCTGCACGCTCGAGTCGCTGGAGACGATGGTGCGGACGTCGTGCCCGCGCTTCTTGAACCGATCAGCGCACTGGATGAGCAACGACTGACCGCCGATGAACACGCTGCTCAGTGCCGTCGAGGGAGCCATCGGTCACCTCTGTTCGAGCTGCGGGGACGAAGCGGTCTCGTCGAGCGGGAACGCCTTCGCCGGATTGCCCACCGCGAGAGAGCCTTTCGGCACGTCGCGATAGACGATCGCGCCGGCCGCGATCCTGCTGCCGGCGCCGACGCGGATTCCGGGAGTGATGGTCGCGTGCGTGCCGAGAAAGATCCCTCCGTCGAGCCGGCTGCCGCCGTTGGCGACCGAGTACGGCGAGAAGACGCAGAACGAACCGATGCGCGCGTCGTGGCCCGCGGCGGAGTAGAGGTTCAACAGAACGTGATCTTCGAGTTGGACGTACGAGCCGACGTTGGCGAACGGACCGATGATGCAGCCGTCGCCGATCCGGGCGGTTGGAGCGACATATGCCGTGGGATGGACGATGGAGACGAACCGGGCACCGCGCCGGGAAAGCCGCTCGGCCAGCGCGCGGCGCAGGCCGGGATCGCCGAGGGAGATGATGAACCGGTCTTCCTCGCCGATCGGATAGGTCAGCGTATCGCAGACGATCGCACCCCCCGCTTTGGCCGGGTCGTCGTCGAGAAAGCCCTTGATGTGGACGCCGGGGTTGTCCCCGTGAGCGTCCTGCACGTACTGGAGCAACTCGCGCCCGAAGCCGCTTGCACCGACGACGATCACGTTCATGGCGTCTGCTCCCCGCTGTGCGACATCCGGGCGGCGATGCGCCAGCCCTGCAGGACTTCGAGGTTGCTGGAGAAGATCGGCCGCGGCCTAAATGCCGGAACCGGGGCGACACGCGGCCGACTGCGCGTCGGATCGGGAGGCTCGCGTGTGGGCAAGGCCTTCATGCCTTCACCAGCCGGCGAGGCCCGCTTCCGGGCAGCAGCGCGACCATGTTTCGCGTGTCGACGACCAGGCCGACGTCGCGATACAGCGAGCCGTCCTTGAAAGCGTCGTGGGCCGTCGCCACCACGACGGCGTCATAAGCCGCGAACACCTCCGGCTTGCACGGCACCGAGCGAAGCCCGAGATCGTGCTTGCGCCCCTTGCGCGCGGCGGGGAAGTACGGATCGCAGTAGTCGACGAGCGCGCCGCTCTCTTGAAGAAGCTCGAGGATCTCGTAGGAGGGCGACTCGCGGTCGTCGTCGATGTTCGCCTTGTAGGCGAGCCCGAGGACCAGAACGCGCGATCCCTTGAGCGCCTTGCCCTCCTCGTTGAGCGCGTGGGCGACTCGCTCGACCACGTAGCGGGGCATGCGGCTGTTGATCTCGCCCGCCAGCTCGATGAACCGCGGGATCGAGCGGGATGCAGTGCCCGCCGAGACCCGGCCCCGGGTAGAACGCCATGAACCCGAACGGCTTCGTCTCGGCGGCGCGGATGACCTCCCAGACGTCGATCTCCATGTGCTCGAAGATCATCTTGAGCTCGTTCACCAGGGCGATGTTCACCGCGCGAAAGACGTTCTCGAGGAGCTTGGCCGACTCCGCCACGCGCGCGCTGGAGACCGGGATCACGCGCTCGAGCGCGGCGGCGTAAAGCATCGCCGCCAGCTCGGTCGAGGCGCGGTTCACGCCGCCCACCA
>VBLM01000369.1 GCA_005879095.1 Deltaproteobacteria bacterium | reverse complement strand
TGTCCACGCCCTTGCAGACCGAGTACGCGTACTGGAAGAGGCCGCCGCACGAAGCGCACGAGCCCATCGAGATCACGTACTTCGGCTCCGCCATCTGCTCGTACAGAAGCCGGCAGCGCTCGGCCATCTTGTAGGTCAAGGTGCCGGCCACGATCATCAGATCGCTCTGCCGTGGCGTCGCGCGCGGCACGCTGCCGAACCGGTCGATGTCGGCCCGCGGCCCGCCGGTCTGCATCAGCTCGATGCCGCAGCAGGCGAGGCCGAAGAGCAGATAAAAGATGCTGCTCTTGCGGGCGAGGTTGATGATCTCGTCGATGAACGAAGTCCGGCTGGTGATCACCGAGCCGAAGTCTTGTTGATAGTGCTTCGACATTATGCTGCCTTCTTTTCCTGGGCTTCGCGGTCCTTGATCGACTTGAGGACCTCCTGTTTCAAGCCCTTGACCCAGTTGAGGTCGCCCATCGCCCAGACGTAGGCGAGGCCGACGGCGAGGATGACGACGAAGACGCCGATTTCGATGAACGCGAGCATGCCCTGGCCCTGATCGATGAACCACTTGTAGACCGAGGCGACCGGGTACATGAACGCGATCTCGACTTCGAAGATCACGAAGACCAGGGCGATGAGATAGAAGCGCGGGTTGAAGTTGAACCAGGCCTGCCCGATCGGCTTTTCGCCGCACTCGTAGATCATCCCCTTTTCCCGGTTCGGCGCGTTCGGTCGCAAAAAGCGCCCGGCGACCAGCGACCCGAAGACGAAGAGGATCGCGGTAGCCGAAAAGAGCAGTACGTTGGCGAAATGGAAGGGCATTTGCGCAGGCAGAGTCTACGGGCAAGAGGGTCCAAGTCAAGCAGGCAGAACGCTCGCTTGACAGGCCGGATCGCGGCGGGTAAGGCGCAAAGGCCCGTTTCACGAGGCCTGGTACGTGGTCGCGAGCGATCCGCGGAACGAGCAGGGGTTGTGGCTCCGCTATACGGCGGACATCGGCGGAGAACGAACGTTCGCGGTCTGGGCGTCGTGGTTCGAAAAAGACCGCGCTTTCGCCCTGCGCACACTGGTCGACCCTGCGGCAATCGGCCGCGCAGCCCTGAACGACCAAGGCTGCAGCGGCGAGGTGGAGGCGGGCGGGCATGCGCTCCGCTGGCGGCTCTCGTTCGGGCAGGGAATCGCGGGCGAGGAGTTCATCCCTGGATGGCTGCGGGCACCCGCGATGCTGCGCGGAAGCGGTTACACGCTCCCACATCCGGCGACGACGATCACCGGCGTGGTCGAGGTCGACGGGCGGATGATCGAGTTGCAGCGCTTTCCGGCCGGACAGGCGCACCTGTGGGGAAAGACCCGCTATCCCTCCTGGGCGTGGGCGCGGTGCAGCGCGTTCGCCGAGGATCCCGAGGCGTCGATCGATCTGATCGACGTCGAAGGCCCGGCTGGCGTGCGGGTGCCGATCTTCGTCCGCGGCGAGGTCCACCGCTTCGCCGAGCTGCCGTGGATCGCGCTCTGTTCCTCGCACCTGCAGGCCCCGTCCTGGCACTTCTCCGCGCAGGACGCGCGGATCTCGATCGACGGCGTCGTCCACGCTTCGCCCGACCGCATGGTCCAGGTGCAGTACGGCTCGGCGCACTACTGCGCCAACACCGAGATCGCCACGATGGAGGTGCGGGTGCGCTCGCGTGCGATGCCCGGCGCGGCCTGGCGACCGGAGGCCACATTGACCTCCAACTCCGGAGCTTGCCTCGAGTTTTGTGGCCGCGAGCGCGACGCGCGGGTCTTGAATCTGCTGGTGACCGCCGCCGCGGCTGCGCAACAAAAGGAGGCGGCGAGCGCCGGATCTGTGGCAAGCTGACCGCTCGAAAACCGAGGACACTTAAATGACCCGTCGCATCGCCACCCGCACCACGCTCGTGACGCTTGGGCTCGCCACGCTCGCGGCCTGCATCGTGAACCTCAGTTTCGCGATGGACAAGCCGATGGTGGCAATCAAGTCCGACGCCGGCACGACCAACATCGGCGAGCAGAAGATCCTGGTCGATCTCGGAGAGTACCCGGAGATCACCGAGCACAAAGGCAACATCAAGAGCCTCGATCTCGATTTCGTCGACGTGACGATCACCGGCGTCGGTTCGGGAAACACGGCTTCGACGGTCAACGGCAAGGTCACGCTGCGCAAGAACCTCACCGATCCCGCCAGCGCCGACATCGCCGTGGGCACGCTGACCGCGTTCCAGCTGCAGCAGGGCAAGACCGTGCGCATCAACGGCACGCCGCAGCTCGACCAGTTCCTCTTCGAGCAGCTGCAGAACGCCGGCAAGTTCTACGTGGTGGTGAGCGGGTCCATCGACCACGGCGCCGCCGACGTGGTCGCCGACCTGAACCTGCACGCCAGCATCGGCTACGACGCCGGCATCTTTTAACCGCTGAGCGTCCGATCAGGCGAGCACTCTGCGCCACGGGGGCCTAGTTTTTCCCCGTGGCGATCCTGCAGGCGCTGATCAGCTACCTCACCAGATCGGCTGGGAAGGCGCTCAACGCCATCTTCGGCTGGGCGGTGATTGCGCTCTTCGGGCAGACGTCGCCGAAGGAGCAGACGATCCTGTCGGCGGTGGTGGCGGCAGCGGCGGTCTGGCCGCTGCTCCTGCTCGGCGTGATCGTCCCCAAGGTGGCGCTGCTGGTGATCGCTTTCGTGCCGCTGGCGAAGTCGGTGCCGGACGTCGGAGTGCGGATCGTCTGGATCGCGCTGGCGCTGGTCGTGCCGATCGTGGTCGGTATCGTGGTGGCGAAGCGCGGCTCGCAGGAGCGCCTGCCGGAGCCGGCGTGGAAGAAGCTGCTGC
>VBLM01000368.1:3088-5515 GCA_005879095.1 Deltaproteobacteria bacterium | reverse complement strand
TCGAGGCCGGTGCGGTTCGGCACCAGCGCGGCGTAGCGCGGCCCCGGCTTCAACCGGCCGGCGACCTTGTCCGTATCGGCGAGCTGCGGAATCCAGTCGGGCCGGACGAAGGAGCCGATTTCGATCCGCGTCAGGCCCGCGCCGGCGAGCTTGCCGATCAGCCGCACCTTGTCGTCCACGGAGAGTTGCGCCGACTCGTTCTGCAGCCCGTCGCGCGGCCCGACTTCGTAGAGCGTGACGCGCTCCGGGTACATGCTTCAGCTCCGCGGCCGGACGTTGTCGCGCACCCACCTGGCGATCGAGCCGGTGGTCGCGCCGGGGGTGAAGATCTCCCGCACGCCCATTTTCTTCAGCTCGGGAATGTCGGGGTCGGGGATGATGCCGCCGCCGAAGACGACCACGTCGTCCGCGCCCTCTTTCCGGAGAAGATCGATCACCGCCGGAAAGAGCGTCATGTGCGCGCCGGACATGATGGAGAGGCCGATGCCGTCGACGTCCTCCTGCACCGCGGCGGCGACGATCATCTCCGGCGTCTGGTGAAGGCCGGTGTAGATGACCTCGAAGCCTTCGTCGCGCAGCGCGCGGGCGATGATCTTGGCGCCGCGATCGTGGCCGTCGAGGCCGGGCTTCGCGACCAGGATGCGAACTTTGCGGCCATTGTCTGCCATTACGGCTTCTCCAGAAGGGCGACGAGTTGCGGCGACGTTTCCGTCAGGGGCGCGCTGCGGCACACGAGGCCCGCGTCCCTGGCCAGTTCCGACAACGCGGCTGGCGCATAGTAGCGGATGCAAAATGTGGCGGAAAGGCGCTTGCCGCCCGGCGTCACGAGGGATTTCGTCACCCGGTCGACAGTGCCGTCGAAACGGCTGTCCTCGACGACGCGGCCGAGGCCTTCGACGTCCTGCTCGAAATGGTACTGCGGGCTCTGCGAGAGCCGCAGCGGGTTGTCGGTCGTCAGGACCAGGGCGGCGCCGGGACGCAGCGTCCGGGTGCACTCGCGCAGGGCGGCCAGCGCGTCGGCGTCGCTGCCGAGGAACATCGAGCTGTAGAAACAGAAGGCGGCGGCGAGCGAGCCGGCGTGGAAGGGCAGCGCGCGCAGATCTGCTTTCACCAGCCGCGCGCCGGGCGCGTGCGCACGCGCTTCCGTCAAGAGCAGCGGGCTGCGGTCGATGCCGATCGGGTGCGGATGGCCTTGTTCGACCAGCGCCCGCAGATGGCGGCCGTACCCGCAGCCGAGGTCGGCGACGGGCTTCCCGGGGCTGACCTGGGCAAGCTGCAGCGCGAGGGCGACGTCGGTCTGCGCCAGCCGCGGCGGCGCGAAGCGGCGCGTGGTCTCGAGGAAGACGCGGTCGGCTACCTGGTCGCTGTCGCCGTCGCCGTTGCGGGAATCCATTGTTCTGCCCACCGCTCGAGCACGCCCACCACTTTCGCCAGCGACTCGCCTTTTTCGGTCAGTCCGTACTCGACTCGCGCCGGCTGGTCGTCGGGGAAGACATTGCGCACGACCAGGCCGGCGTCCTTCATCTCCCTCAGCCGCTGAAGGAGCATGCGCTCGCTGATCTGTTCGAGGTTTTCCGCCAGCAGGCAGTAGCGGACCGGGCCGCCGTGGAGGGCGCGGAGGATCAGCGGCGTCCACCGCCTCGCCATGAGCCCGGCGGCAGCCTCGAATTGCGCGCAGCTGTGGGCGAGCTTTCGCACGGCGAAATCATAGCAGCGCGAATCCCCTGCTGCACGAAAGCATCAGTAACTTACGAAAAGTAAGTAACTAACCTTTCGTAAGTCCCTGGAGGATCCGCCATGGCAGTCAGCGTCTGGAACATCGACCCGTCCCACTCCGCGATCCATTTCTCCGTCCGCCACATGGTGGTCTCGAAGACCCGCGGCCGGTTCACGAAGTGGAACGGCCAGATCGCGTTCGACCCGGACCGGCCGGAGGCCTCGTCGGTGCAGGTCGCCATCGAGCCGGCGAGCATCGACACTGCCGACGCGCAGCGCGATGGACACCTGCGCTCGGCCGACTTCTTCGACGTCGAGAAGTATCCGCAGGCGACGTTCAAGAGCACCAAGGTGGAAGATCTGGGGGGCGACAAGTACCGGATCACGGGCGACTTGACGGTCCATGGCGTGACCAGGCCGGTCACGTTCGACGCGCTCTTCGAGGGCAGCGGGAAGGATCCGTGGGGCGGCGAGCGGGCGGGCTTCAGCGCCGCCTTGAGCATCGACCGGCGCGAGTTCGGCCTGCAGTGGAACAAGGCGCTCGAGACGGGCGGCGTGTTGGTGGGAGACAAGGTCGAGCTGACTTTGGAAGTCGAAGCGGTCAAACAGGCCGCCGCTCAGGCTGCATAAGTTAGCGGAATTACAGCGATGTCAGACCCCTGCCCTGAGGGCGTGTAGCCTGAGGCCTTCTCAGAACATGCCCTTCTCGCG
>VBLM01000368.1:0-2897 GCA_005879095.1 Deltaproteobacteria bacterium | reverse complement strand
CGGAATCGACCTCGCGCTGCCACTGGTAGGCGCTCTCGGCGATCTCGCGCTGCGGATAGCCTTCCTCGATGGCGCGGATGATGCCGCCGAGCGAGTCGATCTTCGCGAGAATGTCCATGCACCGCTTCTCGGTCTCGTCGGTGAGGTATTCGACGAAGTACGAGCCGGCGAGCGGATCGACGGCGCGGTCGACCCCGCTCTCGTAGGCGAGGATCTGCTGCGTCCGCAGGGCGATGGTTACCGCCTCCTCGGTGGGTAGGGCGTAAGTCTCGTCGAGCGAGTTGGTGTGCAACGACTGCGTGCCGCCGAGTACCGCCGCGAGCGCCTGCAGCGCGACGCGGACGACGTTGTTGTACGGCTGCTGCGCGGTCAGCGACACGCCGGCCGTCTGGGCGTGCGTGCGGAGCATGAGCGAGAGCGGCCGGGTCGCGCCGAACCGCTCCTTCATCACGCGAGCGTAGATCCGCCGCGCGGCGCGGAACTTTGCGATCTCCTCGAAGAAATCGTTGTGCACGTCCCAGAAGAAGCTGAGCCGTGCCGCCAGATCGTCGACATCCATGCCGCGCTTGACGCATTCCTCGACGTAGCCGAAGCCGTCGGCCAGTGTGAAGGCCAGCTCCTGGATGGCGGTCGCGCCCGCTTCGCGGATGTGGTACCCGCTGATCGAGACCGGGTGCCACCGCGGCATGTGTTTCGCCGTGTATTCGATCATGTCGATCACGATGCGCGTCGCCGGCCGTGGCCCGACCACCCACTCCTTCTGGGCGATGTACTCCTTCAAGACGTCGTTCTGGATGGTGCCGCCGAGCTTTTCCTGCGAGATACCCTGCTTCTCGGGCACCGCGATGTAGGAGCAGAGCGCGAAGATGGCGCTCGCGTTGATGGTCATCGAGGTCGTCACGCGATCGAGCGGAATGCCGGAAAAGAGGACCTCGAAATCCTTCAGCGTCGAGACGGCCACGCCCTCTTTGCCGACTTCGCCGCGTGACATGGCGTGGTCGGCGTCGTAGCCCATCAGCGCCGGCATGTCGAAAGCCGTGGAAAGTCCGGTCACTCCGTGTTCGAGGAGGTACTTGAAGCGCTGGTTGGTGTCCTCCGGCGAGCCGAATCCGGCGAACTGCCGCATGGTCCAGAGACGGCCGCGGTACATCGTCGGCTGCGGGCCCCGCGTGTACGGAAACTGCCCGGGAAAACCGAGATCGCGACGGTACTTTTCGACGTCGGCCGCGCTCGGCTCGCCCACGTCCGCCGGCGTGAGCAGGTCCGGGATCGGAATCCCGGAGTCGGTGTGGAACTCCGCCCGCCGCAGCGGGCTCTTCTGCACTGCGCGGGCGAGGTCGGTCTTCCGCCACTCGTCTTCGGCCTGCTCGAGCAGCTCCTTTGGTCCGGTCATGGGCGGAGCCTATATCAAAGCCGAATTGCAGGCTGTTGCGGTAAAGAATGCCTGTGAAGCTGCGCACGAATCGGGGGCCGATGGCGGCGCTCGGAGGGGGTGGGTGCTTCTCTTCACCTGTGCGCTGTTGCTTACAATCGTCGCGTTGCCCCGGCCGGCCACTTCGCGGTAACGGTAGAAGGTGCGCCTGATCCTTTTCTCGCTTGCGCTGGCGACCGCCGCGCGCGCCGCCGAGCCGCCCGCCATCGCCGTCACCGAGTTCCAGGCGGACGAGCAGGATCGCGACAAGGCCAAGGGCCTTTCCGGCGTGGTGGCGGCGCGGCTCTCGTCGTTCCGCGCGCGGGTGGTCGGGCTCGACGAAATCCGCGCCGCGCTGGATCTCGAAAAGCGGAAGCAGATGCTCGGCTGCAGCGAGGAGAGCTGTCTGCAGGAAATCTCCGGCGCGCTCGGCGTGCGCTACCTGGTGCACGGCCGGGTCGATCGCTTCGGCAAGAGCACGCTGCTCAACGCCTTCGTCTTCGACTCGCGCAACGCCCGCGGCGTCTTGCGCTGGTCGCAGCGGGTGGACGACGAGGCGCAACTGGTGGCCGAGGCGGAAAAATTCGCCCTCCAGGCCGCAGCCGCGCTCGGCCTCGAACAGCCGCAGGCGGTCCCGGCGGCAGCCCGGGCGCCGCTCGGCGCGGTCGTCACCGAAATGCCGGCGCCGCTCGAGCCGGACTTCCACCTGAACCTCAAGCTGGGCAACACGCTCAACTCGCTGCACGGCGCGTCGCTGAGCACGTTCAATCTCCGCTTCGACCTCGAAGGCGACTACTACTTCTCGCCGCGCTGGCAGGCGTTCGCGCAGGCGGGCGTGGTCATCGGCAGCGCGAGCGACCCCACCGGCGTCGAGCCCGGCGAGAAGAGCTTCCGCCTCTTCCCGGCCTTCGCCGGCGTCAAGTACACCTTTCGCGCCCAGCAGCTGCTGCGGCCTTACCTCAGCGCCGGCCTGGGAATGAGCCTCCTCAACAAGCTCTTCCAGAGGTCGGACACCGCCGGCCTCACCACCCAGGGCGTCTTCGGGCTGGCCTGGGTGCCGACCCGCCACGTCGGGTTCAACGCCGAGGCCAGCGTCAACCTGGCCGGCGTTTCCAGCGACGGCAGCGGCGTATATTTCGGCTTCAACACGAATTTCGGCGTGATTGCACTCTTCTAACTCTTGCCGGCGGGTGCGCAGCGACGCACCGTTGACGATATGCGAGAGATCCACGGCAAGCACGAATGTCCCTTTGCCTGGCGCGTGCGGATCACGGCGCGCGAGAAGGAGCTGCCGTTCGAATGGATTCCGTTCGACGGCGCCCATCCGCAGGAATGGAAGTCGCCCACGCTGATCGAGGACGGCTTTCAATCGTCAGAGTCGCTGGTCATCATTCAGTATCTCGACGAGGCCTATCCCGGCCGGCCGCTGCAGGCCCTCGGCGCGCGGGAGCGGGCACAGATGCGGCTGCGGATATCCGAGCTCTCC
>VBLM01000367.1 GCA_005879095.1 Deltaproteobacteria bacterium | reverse complement strand
GGCGGCTGCAGCGTGACCGCCAGCTCCGACGTTTCCGTCTGGGCAATCTTCACCGCCAACAACCCGCCCCCCGGCGGTGGAGGAGGCGGACCCCAGTGCGCCGGCATCTCCGCGCCGGACGCGGTGCTGATGCAGCAGTACGTGCTGCACCCGAACGGCAGCATGGCGTGCGTCGGCGGCCTCGGCGACGCCGGCGGCCTGCTCGCTTTCCCTTCCGAATTCAACGACCCGAACAGCCACGGCTCGCTGATCGATTTCGTCAGTGAAAACAATGTCTTCCTGCGCGAGGTCTACTCGAACTCGGAGGCGCTGCATCCCATCCAGCAGCCGGGCGGCCTCGCCTCCGCCGGCGACGCCGGCCACATGTACCCGTATCAACCGACGATTCGGATGGGCCGCTGGGACACCTCCGGCAACTGGCTCGGCGACGCGGTCTGGTTCGCGAAGAACTTCGCCAGCGCGGGCGATCCGGCCGGCGGCGTTCTGCTCGCGGGCGATCTCTCGTCCGAGGCCGCCACCACCACGCCGACGCTCCACCACGAGGTGGTGATGTTCAACGGCGGCGGGCAGGCCTTCGGGGTCAAGTGGGGCCCGCAGCCGCTGGCGTCGGGGGGACCGGTCTTCGGCGTGGGGGTCGACAATCTCGGCCGCTCGATCGTCATCACCGGCGGCGGCAACGGCACCATCACCGCGCAGTGGTTCGACAAGAACGGCACGCCCCTCACCGGCGAGTTCGTGCTGGTCACCGGCTTCACGCCCGGACAGAACACCTGGTTCGAGACGTCGCCCCTGATCGACTCTGGCGTCGAAGTGCGGCGGATGGACACCGACTACGCCACCGGCATGCACGCGCACGCGCTGGCCCTGGTGGTGAGCGGCGCTTCTACCGTGCAGCCGCCGCCCACCTGGATGATCGCCCGCCCTGACACGCGGCTGCAGATCGCGCGCGGCGGCAAGGCGTACGCGGTCCTGCCGTACGGCGCACCCAACGTCCTCTGCACGCAGAAGGTGGAGGTGGTCGCTTCCGACGGGACTTCCTGCGGCTCGCGCGATTTCCCCATCGCGACCGGCAATTGCTTCACCCAGGATCTCACGATGGCCGAGGACGGCACGGTGCTGCAGCAGCTGCCCGCGGCGATGGAAAGCGTGACCGACCCGATCCGCAACTACCACACCTGCACCTGGCGCTGGTGGACGCGCGCGGTAAAATAGCCCCGAAGTCTTCCTTCAGAATGACCCCTGTGGCCCTGATGGCCACGTGGTCGATCCGGCGCCTTCGGCGCCTCCACCAGGGTGGAGCTCGCTCCCCCCTGGACCCCCCAACTGCCATTTTCAGCTAACCCGAGAACCTCCCTCCTCTTTGCGGCGGGCGCGCGGCAGAGTAGGTTCTCGCGCGCATGACGGAAAAACCGGGACAGCCCGTGCCGCCCGAGCCCAGCGGCGGAATGTCGTCCGCGCAGCGTCAGGAGCGGCTGGCCTCGCTCTCGCCGCGCGAGAAGCTGGCCGCGCTCGACGAGCAGGCCGAGCTGGGCGGCGGGCAGGAGCGCATCGACAAGCAGCACCAGGAAGGCAAACTGACTGCGCGGGAGCGGATCGAGCTGCTCCTCGATCCCGGCAGCTTCATCGAGCTGGATAAATTCAAGACCCACCGCGCGGACGACTTCGGCATGTCCGGCAAGAAGATCCTCGGCGACGGCGTCATCACCGGCTACGGCACCGTCGAGGGGCGGCAGGTGTTCGTCTTCGCGCAGGACTTCACCGTCTTCGGCGGCAGCCTCTCCGGCGCCTATGCCGAAAAGATCTGTAAAGTCATGGATCTGGCGGTCAGCACCGGCTGCCCGGTGGTGGGCTTGAACGACTCCGGCGGCGCGCGGATCCAGGAGGGCGTCGTCTCGCTCGCGGGGTACGCGGAGATCTTCTATCGCAACGTCGCCTCGTCCGGCGTCGTTCCGCAGTTGAGCGCGATCCTCGGGCCGTGCGCGGGCGGTGCGGTGTACTCGCCGGCGATGACCGACTTCATCGTCATGGCGAAGAGCACCTCGTACATGTTCATCACCGGCCCCGACGTGATCAAGACCGTCACGCACGAGGAAGTGAGCAAGGAAGACCTGGGCGGCGCGCAGACGCACAACGCGCGCTCGGGCGTGGCGCACTTCGCCGCCGAGGACGAGGCCGGCGCCATCCGCGTCCTGCGCGAGCTCCTGAGCTTTCTGCCCTCCAACAACCTCGACGAGCCGCCGGTCGTCGCCACGCAGGACCCGCTCGATCGGCGCGACGACGCTCTGAAGACCCTCGTCCCGGAAAACCCGAACAAGCCGTACGACATCAAGGAAGTCATCCGCGCGGTCGTCGACGACCGGCACTTCTTCGAGGTCCAGGAGCACTTCGCGCGCAACATCGTCTGCGGGTTCGCGCGGCTCGGCGGCCGCAGCGTCGGCATCGTCGCCAACCAGCCGGCCATCCTCGCCGGCGTGCTCGACATCGACGCATCTCGGAAAGGCGCCCGGTTCGTGCGCACCTGCGACGCGTTCAACATACCTTTGCTCACCTTCGTCGACGTCCCAGGTTTTCTGCCCGGCACCGCGCAGGAGTGGGGCGGCATCATCACGCACGGAGCGAAGCTGCTCTATGCCTTCGCGGAAGCGACGGTGCCGAAGCTGACCGTGATCACGCGCAAGGCGTACGGCGGCGCGTACGACGTGATGGCGTCGAAGCACATCCGCGCCGACGTGAACCTCGCCTGGCCGACCGCCGAGATCGCCGTGATGGGCCCGGACGGCGCGGTCAGCATCGTCTTCCGCCGCGAGCTGGAAAAGGGCGCGGCGCGCGAAGAGCTGGTGCAGACGTACCGCAACACGTTCGCCAACCCGTACAAGGCAGCCGAGCTCGGTTACGTCGACGAAGTCATCCTCCCCGAGGACACCCGCCCGCAGCTCTGCCGCGCACTGACGATGCTGCAGAACAAGCGGCAGGAAGTCCCGCAGCGCAAGCACGGAAATATCCCGCTCTGAAACGCGAGCTGACACTGCTGGCGCTGGGCAAGACGCCGTAAGATCCGGCGGTGGAGCTGCGCGTTACCGAAAGAGTGAGCAAGATCCGCTGGATCTTCCTGCCGCTCGGAATGTGCGCGCTGGTGGCGGTAGGTACGCACGCGGCGGCGGACGTGGTTGGCGACAAGGTGCTGTTCGCGGTCGATCGCGTCGACGCGTTTTTCGACGCCATCTTTTCCAGCTGGTCGGTGACCGCGCCGCTCGTCGATCTGGTCGGCCTCGGCGAGCGCACCTTCTTCGCGCGTGCCGTCGCGCTGGCCTGGGAGCTGTCGGCGGACGCCCTGCTCGCCATTCCGCTGCTCGGCTACGACGAGCGCGCCGCCGCGGACGAGCTCACCATCGCCCGCGTGCTGGTCAAGCGGCGGCCCTCGCTCAGGCTGGTGCAACCGGCGGCGGCGTTGCTCGTCTCGATCGCCGGCGCGGCAGCGGTGGCGCGACTGCTGCAGGGAACGCTGCTGCACTATCCGCTGATCGGCGGTTTCGTCGCCGCGACCGCGCTCTTCGGCCTTTTCCTGTTGCTCGCGCCGCGGGCCGTATTCCGATCGCTGGAGCACGCTTCGGCGCAGAAGACGGCCATCGGGCTGCTCGGACTTGCCATCCTCGGGCCGCTCGCGATCGCGGCGGTGGCATCGTTATGAAGCCTCGCCTGCCGCTGGTCGAGCTCGTCCTCTGCGCGCTTTGCCTCTGGGCGGCCTGGTACCACACGCCGGCCGGCGCGCTGGTGCGAACCGCCGGCGCGTGGGTCTTTCGCACGCATACGACGGCGCGGCCGCTGCTCGCGTATTACGGCGCGGGCACGCTGGTGCCGCCGCCCGAACATGCGCTGCCGCTGCCGGGACCGGTGCCGCCCGCGCAGGCGCTGGCGTACGGTGCGTTCGCGGTGCGGGCCGATCTCGGATCGCCGCCGGCCATCGCCTCCCGGCTGCGATCGCTCGCGCAGACCCTCCATTCGGAGGACGCCGCCGCGCTCGCTCTCTTCTGTGGCGAGGAGACCGCGCACTACGCGATGGAGCACGCCGGGTCCCAGCCGCATCTGATCGATCTGGCCCGCGCGCTGCCGCCCTCGAAGACGTGCGTATCGCAGGCGGCGCAGGCGCTGATGCTCGGCGGCGCCTACGCGCTGGCCTGGCCGCTGCCGGAATCGGTGCGCATCACCTCGCCGTTCGGAATGCGCGAGCACCCGCTGCTGGGCGGGCGGCGGCTGCATGCGGGCGTCGATCTCGGGGTGATGAAAGGTGCGCCAGTTCGCGCCGTCGCCGACGGGATCGTCCGCCGCGCCTCGAGCGACGGGGTCAACGGCCGCATCCTGGTCGTCGACCACGGCGGCGGCGTGGTCACGTCCTACTGCCACAACGACGAGCTGTTGGTAGGCGACGGCGACCACGTGCGGCGAGGCCAGATGATCGCCCGCTCGGGAAACACCGGCCGCTCGACCGGCCCGCATCTGCACTACCAGCTCGATCTCGGCGGCGAACCGGTCGACCCGCTGCGCTTCCGCGCGCAGCGCCCGAAGACGGCGGTCGGGGCGAGCGACTAAGGTACGCGGGTAAGCTCGGCCCCGTCTCGCTACTGATCGAAACTCTTGCCTGAAGCCGGAGGCCTGAGGCCCGAGGCCTCCTCTCCGACTACCTGCAGCTCGTCGCGGATGCCCTGCACGCCGCGCACGCCAGCGACGCGCTCGAGCAGATCCCTGACCTCGTTGCGCAGAACCCGGCCGGAGAGCGTCACTTCGCCGTTCTCCGCTTTGACTTCGATCGCGCGCGGATGCGAGACCGGCCGGCCGATCTGCGCCCGCACTCGCTCGACCAGCACTTCGTCGGGGACCAGGTCGCCCGCTGCGCGCGTGCTCGCCTCGTAGACCGCGCCGAGGGCACGCTGTCGCAGATCGCGCCCCTGCCGCACCGCCTCCCTGCCCGCCTCGCGGGCGAGCGACAACGCCTGGTCGCGCAGCCTGGCACGGCGGGCGGCGCCGCGCCGCGGATCGAGCAGCGTGGCGCACACCGCTCCGGCCGAGAACCCGAGGAGAAAGGGAACCAGACCTGAAGACTCTTTTTCGAAGATGGCCATGCGCGGACGATGTGGACGATTCGGCTCATCTGGTAGGGTGCGCCACCGTGAAGAAGATCCTCATCGCCAACCGCGGCGAGATCGCGGTCCGCGTCGCGCGTACCTGTCGGGAGATGGGCATCCGCACCGTCGCCATCTACAGCGATGCCGACCGCGCGGCGCTCCACGTGCGCTCGTGCGACGAGGCCATCCGCGTCGGTCCGCCGGCCTCGCGCGAGAGCTATCTGGTGATCGAGAACGTCATCGCCGCCGCCAAAGAGACCGGTGCCGACGCGATTCATCCCGGCTACGGTTTCCTCTCTGAAAACGCGCACTTTGCCCGCGCCTGCGCCGTTGCGGGCGTGACCTTCATCGGCCCGCCGCCCGAAGCCATGGAAGAGATGGGCGAGAAAACGCGCGCGCGGCGCAAGGCGACCGAAGCCGGCGTGCCGATCGTGCCAGGCCTGAAAGAGCCGATCCCCGAGGGCGGCGCGGCCGCGGCCAAGGAGTACGCGCTCGGCATCGGGTATCCGATCATGCTCAAGGCCGCGGCGGGCGGCGGCGGGAAGGGCATGCGGCTGGTCGAGAATCCGAAAGACTTCGACAGCGCGCTCGCCACCGCGCAAAGGGAAGCTCTCGGCGCGTTCGGCGACAACCGGGTCTACATCGAAAAGGCCGTCTCGCGGCCGCACCACATCGAGATCCAGGTCTTCGCGGATACCCACGGCGACGCGATCTGGCTCGGCGAGCGTGAGTGCAGCGTGCAGCGCCGGCATCAAAAAGTCATCGAGGAGACGCCTTCCGCCATCGTCACGCCGGAGCTGCGCGCAGAGATGGGGCGCGTGGCCGTGAACGCCGCCAAGGCCGTCGGCTACGTCGGCGCCGGCACCTGCGAATTCCTCGTCGACGGCAACACGCGCAACTTCTATTTCCTCGAGATGAATACACGGTTGCAGGTCGAGCATCCGGTGACCGAGTGGTGCACCGGGCTCGATCTGGTGCGCTGGCAGATCGAGATCGCCTCGGGCGGGAAGCTCCCGTGGACGCAGGACGACGTCGTAAGAAACCTGCGCGGTCATGCGATCGAGGCGCGGCTCTACGCGGAAGATCCGTCGCGCAATTTCCTCCCCAGCCCGGGCACCATTCT
>VBLM01000047.1 GCA_005879095.1 Deltaproteobacteria bacterium | reverse complement strand
TTGCCGAGTCGCTCGAAGAGATATCCGCGGAAGAAGATCTCTTCGCCGAAGCCCGCACCGAAGATCACGGCGAGGATCATGCCCGGGAGGGCCGCCGTATTGCCCGCCAGGTAGTGGTAAGCGGGATTGATCGCGGGGGCGCCGAACAGCGGCATCACCACCGCCTTCATCACCAGCTTGAAGAGGATGCCGAAGGCGATACCGATGACCAGAGTCGTGCTCCAGCGCTTCGGCCGGGAGAAGCCGATCTCGCGCCATGGCGTGCGCGACAGCCAGGCCCAGACGAACACCAGCACCGCGGCGAACGGCGGGCCGGCCACGCTGCCGGCGAGGATGACGGCGATCGCGAGAAGCCCGATCGGTCCGAAGCCGCGGAGCGCGGAAGCGAAACGATCGCGTGTCACCCTGTTGATTACGCGGACCCGTTGCGGTTGTTTCACGGCCATGATCCGCCGCGCCAACGAAGCGGACGTGCCGGGCATCGTCCGCGTCGTCAACGAGGCGTTCGAAGTCGAGCGCGAGTTTCGCAAAGGCGATCGAACGTCGGCGGCCGAGATCGGCGCGCTGCTGGCGCGCGACGTGTTCCTCGTCACCGAGCAGGACGGGCGCGTGGATGCGGCGGTCCACGTGCGCGTCACCGGATCGATCGGCTACTTCGGCATGCTCGCGGTGGCGCGCGACGCGCAGGGCGCCGGACTGGGCCGTGCGCTGCTCGATGCAGCCGAGGATCACTGCCGGCGCGCCGGATGCACGAAGATGACGCTCAGCACCGGCGAGGACCGCAAGGAGCTGATCCCCTGGTACGAGCGGCTCGGCTATCGGGTGACCTCGATCGAGCCTTCGACGAGCAGCGCCTTCAGCCGCGTCATCCGCGTGGTTCACATGGAGAAACCGCTCTAGCGCGCTCTTCGCGAGATCGCCGAATCCAGGCTCCACGCGCCGCCGCCGGCTACCGCGAGGTAGAGAAAGAGGAAGCAGTACAGCACCGCCGGCACGCCGTTGCTCACCGTCGGATAGAACGACTGCGGAAGGTGGAACTGGAAGTAGGCCACCGCCATCTCGCCGGCGAGCACGAATGCGACCGGACGCGTCAGGAGCCCGAGCACGATGAGCAGCCCGCCGAAGGTTTCGAGAATTCCGGCGATGCCGATCTCGGACAGCAGAGTGAACGGCGGCATCTGCACCGGGCTGTGAGGAAAGCCGAACAGCTTCATCGTGCCTGCGGAGATGAACACCAGCCCGGCGACGATGCGCAGGATGGCCAGCATTCGATCGGGCCACGGCGACGGCGAGGATTGATAGACGGACATCGTTTCCTCCGTTTCAGCCGAGCAGTGTCAGCGGAACCACTCCCGGCGCCGGAGGCGATGCCCAGGTCAATGACGAACAGCCAGAGCAGCGCCTGCGTGAACGTCGGCATCGTTGGCGGCCTCCGCGATCGCCTCGCGCAGCGAGAGGTACACCGCGAGCGAGAGGAACTCCACCGCGATGATCAACCATGGCACGCCGAAGACGGTGTCAGCCAGGATGCGGTGGCGGAGCAGCACGAATTCCTCGAGGAAACCGCCTGCGAACAGCACGACGAAGACGAAGGGCAAGACGAAGAACCCGGCGAACCAGAGCGCCCGGCGGCGGTTTTCGATCGCGCGCCAGGCAGCGATCAGCGGAGGCAGGCAGGCGATCCAGACGGCGGCGACGGCCAGCCAGAACGCGACCGGCGAGGCGCCGAACTCGTGCCGCGCGACCCACTGCTCGTCGTTCCAGCCGAAGAGGACGAACCCCATCCGGTTGATGGGAAAGTTGGCGAAGACGAGCGCGAAGCCGAGCTGGCGCTGCCGCTCGTCGGGGTTGCGCAATCGAACCGCGCCCAGCCACATCAGCGCGAACGTGAAGAGCGGGCCGGCGATGGTGGGCCAGGCGCGCCAGGCGCTCGATTCGCAGCCGGGCGCAAGCGTGAAGGAGTTGAACGTCTTGCTCCCGAATTCGCCGCACACCAGCGCGCCGGCGAAGTGATGGGCGAACTCATGCGAGGTGCCGCAGAGGATCGTCAAGGCCGCGAATGCGACCAGGTAGCGCCAGCCGACCCGGAGTTGCATGGCGTTCGTACGAACGCGAAGCCCCAGCATTTCACGGTTATACTCGCGGCATGTGCCGGAACATCAAGACCCTGTATCACTTCGAGCCGCCCGCGACCGAAGACGAAGTGCGCGCTTCGGCGCTGCAATACGTGCGCAAGCTGAGCGGGCTCAAGTCGTTTTCGAGGGCGAACAAGGAATCGTGCGAGCACGCTGTGGAACACATCACCGAGATCACGCTGCAACTCTTCGGCCAACTGCAGGCGCACGGGCCGCCGCGGAACCGCGACGCCGAGCGGCAGAAGGCGGTCGAGCGCGGAAAGAAGCGCGAGGACCAACTTCGCGCCCGGGTGCTGCGCGAGGTCAGCGGCGGTTGACCGAATAGCGGGTCCAGTCGTGGATGGTGACGCCGCGGTCGCCGAGCGGGTGCTTCGGTCCTCGATTCGGGCCGGCGATGAATCCGTCGAGGGACATGCCGACGTGGAAGAAGACTTTGCTCATCGGGATGCTCCGGACCTACCTTCATGCATGCCAACCACGTCCTATGACAAGTTCAAAGAGTATGAGGGCAAGCGCTACACCGGCATGCAAATCGGCCGCGGCCATAAATGGCAGTACGACGCCGGCCAATGGACGGAGAAGAAGGTCACGCCGGACAAGTGGGAATTCGAGTACTCGGTCGTCAAGCGGAGGAAAGGGCGGGCGCCGGAAGGCTCGGGAGCTCCGGTGGGCACCGCGTACAGCTGGTACATCCTCGCTGATCAGATCGTCACCAAGCTCGACGCCAACAGCTACACGACGGAGATGAAGGGTCTCAAGTACAAGCTCGCGCACAAGCGCGCCGGCAGCGAGACGTGGAGCGCGAGCGAGCGGGCCAAGCGCAAGCGGCTCGTGCAGATCCTGCGCGAGATGATCGCCGAGTTGGAACGGCAGCCGGCGCCCGCGCCCGTTCGCGAAACCGTCGCCGCGCGGCCGCGCGAACCGCTACCGCGCCGACGTCCCGCTGCGCGACGAGCTCGCCCCCGCGCACTGAGTACGCGCGCCAAATCCCGGCAGCGCTAGCGCTTCGAGCGGCCGTAGGTCGCGGTGAAGGTCGCCTGGCCGGCGATATGTCCGTGGATGTTGAAGCCGACGAATGCCGCGGTTGCGTTCGGTGGGATATCGAGCTTGTCCGTGTCGAGCGCATACAAGGTGAAGACGGCGCGCCGAAGTCGGTGTTTCCCTGCGCGGCGCCGATTGGGAGGCCGCTGCCCTTCGCATCGCCCGCGCCCGCGTCCAGCTTCGTCGTGCCGGCCGGAAGGTTGTACACGACCCAGTGCCACCATCCGCTGCCGGTGGGCGCGTCGGGATCGTAGACCGTCAGCGCGAAGCTCTTCGCGGTCTTGGGCGCCCCCTTCC
>VBLM01000366.1 GCA_005879095.1 Deltaproteobacteria bacterium | reverse complement strand
CGCTGGTCCTGCACCTGACCGACCTCGACGTTGCCGGGCCTGATCCGGCGCCGATCCAGCAGGCGGACGGCACCGTCCACTTCCTCATGCCCGCCAGCCGCTTCCCCCACCGCGAGGGCGGCATGCACTTCTCGCTGACCGCGACGGACCAACTCGGACTCACCGCGGTGCGCGCAGCCAACCAGATCAACGTCGACGCGGTCTCGCCCTCGTTCACCGTGCCGCACGTCGTCTACTCGAGCGCGATGCCGCTGGGCGCGTGTGGGCAGGTCGACTCCGGCAGCTTCGCCTGCGGCCGCCAAGGTGGATCGCACGCCCTCCGCGACGACACCGTGACCGTCACGTTCGACGGCACCGATTGCGGGGTGGGCCTCTCGAACTCCGGCTCGCCTTCCTCCACCACTACACCGCGCAGATCTCGTTCGCCGATCTGGCGCCCTCGCTCGACGCTTCCGCCAGCGACGGCACGGTGCAGGTGCGCCTCGCCTCGGCGGGACCCGACCGGGTAGGGAATACCGCGACATCGCCCGCTGGCACCGCCTCGCCCGACGGGATCGCGCTACTCTCGCTCTGGCGCTGGAAGGTCAAGCTCGGGTCGAGCGTGGCTTCCGGATCGCCGGCGCTGCTGCCGGGTACCCAGGGCTCGCGCGCGGTAGTGGTGGGCACCGTCGCCTCGGGTAGCAACCTGTTCGCGCTCGGCGCGGACGGCACCCAGATCTGGAGCGCCACGCTCACCAAGGACGTCGTGGGAGACGTGGCGGTCGGTCAGACCGGCACGGTGTACGCGTCGACGGACGCGGGATGCAATTCAGGCAGCGCGTGCACGGCGGTCAACGCCGTCGCACCGCCGGCGGGTGCCACGGGGACGCCGGTAACCTGCCAGGCCAATGGCACCTGGGGCGCCTCGCCGGTCGTGGCGGCGAACGGATCTGCGGACCTCCTCTATGCCGTAGCGCTCTCGCGCGGCTCGGGCGCGAACAACGTCTACTCCTTCTCGCCTGGCGCGACCTGCACCTCCTCTTCGGGCGCGACCGTCACCCCGGTCACCGACGACGTCACCGGCGTGACCCTCGGTCCGGGCGCGGTCTTCGCCTCCAACAGCCACGGCTTCACCTCGCTCGATCAGAGCGGGACCGGCTTCGGCACCCAGGTCGAGTATGACGCCGGCAACAGCGGCTTCATCACCAACGCGGCGCCGGCGCTGTCGGCCGACGCCAGCCGCGGCGGAGCGATCTTCGGCACCGCCGGTGGCGATCAGAAGTTGCGCCGGACGGTGCGACAGTCGAGCGGGTGCGGCCTGGGTGGGTTGAGCGCGTGCTGGGCAACGGCGTCGGGCTTCACCGCCGCCGCAGCCGGATCGAACCTGCCCTTTACGCCCGTCTTCGACGGCACCACCATCTGGACCATCGACGATCAGGGCGTGGTCTACACCTGGACGCAGCAGAACGGCGCCAGCGTGGCGTCGCTCGATCTCACCGAGCCCGCATCGCCGCCGGTGCTGCTGCAGGGTGGATCGGCGCTGGTCGTGACAACCTCGGGTCTGGTCAAGCTGCTTTCCCTTACAGGCTCGACGCTGTCGGCGCTCAAGCTGATCGATTTCGGCGCTGCGTTCAGCGGTCGGGTGCCGGCGCCGGTGATCGACTGCCGCGCCACGACCTGCAGCGGCAGCGGCGTCGCGTACGTTCCCGCGCAGCCGGCCGGGTGGGTGTATGCCCTACAACTTCCGGCCGCGCCGATCTCCGCCAGCAGCACGGTCTGGCCGCGCCCCGGTCACGACTCGTGCAACACGCGCAACGCGTCGGAGGGCTGGTGCCCCTGAGGCGCGCCGCCATCGCGCTGTCGTTGGCCGCGTGCGCGCATGCGGCGGCACCGGTGTCGAAAGAGCTGAAGCCGGACAACGAGGCCATCACCGAGACGAAGGATTCGTTCGAGCCCGAACGATATGTCAGCGCGCGGGCGTACCGGCACTATCTCGACGCGCTCCTGGCGCGCGGCGCCGACGATTACACCACTGCCGCCGCGGAATTGCGCGAGGCGCTGCTCTACGACGCGGACTCGGCGCACCTGCACACGGTGCTGGCCGAAGTGCTGCTCAAGCAGGGCCGGGTCGCGGATGCCGAGGAGGAACTGCGCACCGCGCTCTCGCTCGACGCGGCGCACTCTCCGGCGCGGCTGCTGATGGCGCGGATCGCCGAAGCCCGCGATCGGCCGGTGGAGGCGCGCAACCATCTGCGCGCGGCAATCGAGGGCGACCCGCAGGATCCGGATTCGTACCGCGAGCTGGTGCGGCTCGAGCTCTCGCTGGGCAATCTTGCCGCGGCGGAGGAGATGGCCGGAAAGCTCTCGGAAGCGAGCCGGTCGGCCCAGGACCGTGAGCAGCGGCAGCAGCACGACGAGGAGCCGGACGATTCGCGCG
>VBLM01000365.1:4208-5416 GCA_005879095.1 Deltaproteobacteria bacterium | reverse complement strand
TTACAGACGCATGGCGTCGGATTCGAAGCAGGCGCTCTGGAAGTACCGGCGCATCCGCCCGCTTTCGCGGCACTCACCGCACTCGCGGTGTCGAAAGTGCGGTCACGACGGTAGCCTCGATGCCGTATGTCGCTGCCCTGCCGATTCTGCGTGTGAGAGCAATTCGCTCAGGAAGACCCGTTCGGCCGGGCCGCGCATGCGGACGCGGTTGTCCGCGTCGACCGTCAGCGTCAGCTCGCCGCCCGGCAGCCGCACCGAGATCGGCGACCCACGCGACGCCTCGCCGCGCGACACGACCGCCGCGGCCACCGCGCACGCTCCGGTCCCGCACTCCTGCGTCAGCCCCGCGCCGCGCTCGAACACGCCGACCTCGTACCTCGCCGGTCCGAGCCGCGCGACGAACTCGATGTTCGCGGTCTCCGCCAGGCACAACGCCGGACCCTCGCGCGTCGCCAACGAAGGGTCGCCGAAGATCACCCGGTGCGGATTGCCCATCGAGACCGGCAGCGCCTCGAACGCTCCGACGCGCCGCGGCGCCGAAAGCTCGGCGACGCCCATGTCGACTTCGACCAACCCCCGCCGTGGCTCGGATGCGGTAACTACGCACGGCCGCGGCCCCGCATCGGTCTGCAGCACGAGAGAACCCGACCCCGGCCTCGTGCACCCGTCGGTCACCATCCACAGCGCCGCACATCTCGCTCCATTGCCGCACATCTCCGGCACCGACCCGTCCGAGTTCTGCACCAGCATCCGATCGCCCGCCAGCAGCGTCAGGACGCCGTCCGCGCCGATTCCGCGGTGCCTGTCGCACAGCGCAATGGCTTGCTCGCGCGGCAGCGCCACGCCGCCGGTGCGCAGATCGAGCAGCACGAAGTCGTTCCCGAGGCCGTGCAGCTTGGCGAAACGCATCGCGCCGCATTGTAATCCCAAGCCGTCGGAATGCTTGACAGTACTGCTCGCTGGCGTTTCAACTCGCATTGCCGTGTCCCGTACCTGCCCCGATTGCCACAACAGCTACGACGACGACGTCCTCCATTGCCCGGAGGACGGCCGGGGCCTGGGCGATCTGCCCCTCGTCGACGACCTGATCGGCCGCACCATCGGCAGCTACCGGATCGAGAAGCAGCTGGGCAAGGGCGGCATGGGCGCCGTCTACATGGGCATCCATCCGGCGATCGGAAGTAAAGTAGCTATAAAATTCTTACACC
>VBLM01000365.1:0-3984 GCA_005879095.1 Deltaproteobacteria bacterium | reverse complement strand
AGGGCATCGTGCACCGCGACCTGAAGCCCGACAACGTCTACTTGATCGTCCACAAGGGAAAGAAGAACTTCGTCAAGGTCGTGGACTTCGGCATCGCCCGCGTCACCGACGACGAGGGCAATTCCACCGGCAAGACGCAGACCGGCATGGTGATGGGCACGCCGGCGTACATGTCGCCGGAGCAGGGCTCGGGGCAATCGAACAAGATCGACGGCCGCAGCGACATCTATTCGCTGGGCTGCATGATGTACCAGATGGCCACGGGGCGGCTGCCGTTCCCGGGCTCGAACTTCGGCGAGGTGCTGATCGGGCATCTACAACAAGCGCCGCCGACGCCGCGATCGCTCAAGCCGGAGACGCCCGAGGCGTACGAAGCCATCATCCTCAAGTGCCTGGAAAAGCGGCAGGAAGACCGCTTCCAGTCGATGAAGGAGCTGAAGCTGGCCATCGAGGCCTTGATGGATCAACTCGGCATCTCCCGGGAGCTTCCCAAGGCCGACGAAACCGATCCGGAGATGCAGGCGGTCGAGTCGCGCCCGTCGAACCCGGGACAGCGCACGCCGGGCCGCGTCACCAGCCCCGGGCAGGCCTCGAAGAACCGGATCTCGAATCCAAAGGTGCGCACGTCGAATCCGAACGTGCGCGGCGCGAATCCCAACGCATTGGCGAAGCCGCCCATGCGGCCGGGCCCGCGGGGTCCGTCGCAGGCGCCGCAGTTGCACACCCAGCCGCCGGAGCCCAGCCGCACCGGGCTCTACGCCGGCATCGCGGTGGTGGCCGTGCTGATCATCGGCGTGATCGCTTTCATCCTCGTGCGCAACGCCAACCAGCGCACCGACTCCGTGGCGCAGGCGGCGGTCGTCAAGGCCGCCAGGATCGCTGCCGCCGCGGCTGCCGCGAAGACCGAGGAAGACCAGAGCCCGGTCTTTCTCTCGGTCATCTCCGACCCGCTCGAAGCCGACGTCACCGCCACCTGGAAAGACGGCGGAGAGAAGAAGGGTCAGGCGCCGCTCAGCTTCGAAGTGCCGAAGAACACCAAGGTGCACTTCGAGTTCTCCAAGGCCGGCCACATCGGCTACTCGATGGACGTGATCGCCGACCAGGCGCAGAACGTCCACGCGGTGCTCAAGCCCGCCCCGGTCGCGCCCGAAAATGGCGAGAAGAAGCAGAAGAAGAGCAAGAAAGAAGCTTCGGAAAAGAAGCCCGATCAGGCCCCCTCCAAGGACGGCCTGATCGACCTCGACGACGCCCTCAAGTAAGGGTCGGGACTACACTTTTGATCGCTTGACAGCACCGGCTGTCCAAGCGTCAACTGTGTCAGCGTCGGCCGGAAAATACGCCACCACCGCAAGCAGAACTTTGCGGTCCGGTGGCGCGTTTCACCGGGACGGCTTTTGCGCGGAGAGAACCTTGTCCCGGACTTGCCCCGAATGCCAGACCCAGTACGACGACGAGATCCTCCACTGCCCGGAGGATGGCCTGGACCTGTCGACGGTGGAGCCCGATGACGAGCTGATCGGCCGCAGCATCGGCTCGTACCGGGTGGTAAAGTAGCTATAAAATTTTTGCATCCGCAGTACGCGACCGACAAGAAGATCGTCGACCGCTTCTTCAACGAAGCGCGGGCCGTGAATGTCATCGGCCACGACAACATCCTCAAGATCCTCGACCTCAACGTCACCGACGACAACCGGCACTACTTCATCATGGAGTTCCTGCACGGCAAGGCGCTGCAGGATCTGATGAAGCCGGACGTGCCGGTGCCGCTCGACGCGGCCGGCCCCATCCTTCTTCAAGTTTGCGAGGCGCTGGAGGCCGCGCACGATCACAAGATCATCCACCGCGACCTGAAGCCGGACAACGTCTATCTCATCGTCCACAAGGGCATGAAGAACTTCGTCAAGGTGGTCGACTTCGGCATCGCCAAGCTCACCGACGACCAGGGCCAGTCGACCGGCAAGACGCAGACCGGCATGGTGATGGGCACCCCGGCGTACATGTCGCCGGAGCAGGCGGGCGGCATGACCACCCGCATCGACGCGCGCAGCGACATCTACTCGCTGGGCTGCATGATGTACCAGATGGCCACCGGGAAGCTGCCGTTCCCGGGATCCAGCTTCGGCGAGGTCTTGATCGGCCACCTGCAGCTCCCGCCGCCGCCTATCCGCGAGGTCAATCCCGACGTTCCCGAGGCGTACGAAGCGGTGATCATGAAGTGCCTCGAGAAGCAGCAGGCGAACCGCTACCAGTCGATGGTGGACCTGCACGACGCCATCCTCGGCGTGATGGAGCAACTCGGCATCTCGCGCGAGTTGCCGATGGCCGACGCGGCGGAAGTGGCCGCGGCCGGCGGGACGAAGACCAAGTCGAGCCCGGGGAGCGGTCCCAAGACTCCGGTCAAGGCCGCGCCCAAGCCCGCGCTGCCGAAGAAGACGCCGGTGGCGGCGCAGGTCCAGCAGGCCACCGCGTACCAGCCGCCGCCGATGCCGCCGCCCAAGGCGCGGACGGGGTTGTTTGTAGGTCTGGGTGTGGGCGGTGTCGCCGTGATCGGCGGCATCATTTTCGTCCTCATGCAGCAAAACGCGGAAGAGAACCGCAAGGCCGCCGACCGCGCCGCCCACCTCGCCGCCGAGCGCGTCGCAGCGGACGCGCGCGAGGCCGCCAGGAAGGCCGAAGAGGCCGCCAAGGCTCAGGAAAACGAGAAGGTCTTCCTCTCGGTCGTCTCCGAGCCGCTGGGCGCCCTGGTCGAGGCTACCTGGAAGGACGGCGCCAAGGCCGCCGCCACGCCCTTCGACATTTCAGTGCCGAAGAACATGAAGGTGCACTTCGCCTTCTCGAAAAAAGAGTTCCTGCATTACGCCACCGATGTGATCGCCGACACTCCACAGGTGGTGAAAGCCACGCTACAACCGGAGCCGAAGGCGACGGCCCGAGTGGTCAGGACGCGGGATGAGGAGTCTCCGAAGAAGGCCAAGCCGGCTTCGGATTCGAAGAACACGGACGATACGATTCCGGTCGAATTCTAGCCGGTCCGGGGGGACGCAATGAGTCGCGCTATGGTCGCTGTGGTCCTCTCGCTGACGCTCTCCGGCGTTGCGCGTGCGCAAGACGACGACTCGAGGAAGGCGGCGGTCCTCGAAGAGGCCCGCCAGCACGTGGCCAAGGCCAAGGTGCATTACGACCTGGGCGAGTTCAAGGAAGCGGCCGACGAGTACATCATCGTCTACCGGCTGCGGCCGATCCCGGCGCTGCTCTTCAACATCGCGCAGGCGTATCGGCAGGGCGGGCTCTACGACAAGGCGCGGCAGTTCTACAAGAGCTATCTGCGGGAGAGCCCAGAGGCGAAGAACCGGGCCACCATCGAGCAGTCGATCCGCGAGATGGACGACTTGCTCGCCAAGGAAAAGCACACCAAGGAGGCGGCGCCGGTCGGCGTGAAGGAGCCTACCGAAGCGACGCTGCCGATCAAGCCGCCGCAGAAGGTGGCCGAAGCCGCGCCCAAGCCGGTCGAAGCGGCGCCCAAGCCTGCCGCGCCCGCGCCGAAACCCGTCGAGTCCGCGCCGCAGCCCGTCGCCGCTGCTCCCGCTCCGACGCCGGCTCCAGCTCCGGCTCCAGCTTCAGCGAAGCCGACGACGGCCAAGCCGCCGGTGACCGTGGCCATGGCCACTCCTCCCAAGCCGCCCGCGCCGGTCGCCGCCACCAGCACGCGGACCACGCCGGCAGTCGAGGAGAGCGGATCGGTTTTCACCAAGTGGTGGCTCTGGACGGCGGTCGGAGTGGTTGCCGTCGGAGCCGGTGTCGCAGCGATGACGATGGGCGGGAACCAGCCGCCGGCGTCGCATTTCCCGACGACACCGGTTTTTCCCTGATCGACCCGATTTGCGACTGTCTTGAACCCCGCGGCAGGACGCCGCGAAAGGCGAGGCTGTGAAAGCTCTCACGACTCAACTGATGGCGCTGGCGATGGTGGCCGCCGCCTTTTCC
>VBLM01000364.1 GCA_005879095.1 Deltaproteobacteria bacterium | reverse complement strand
CTATCCATCAAATGCGAGACGGTGCGGGCCACGAAGGCTCCCGCACCGCCTCCGCCCGGGGAGGGCGGGCTCCCCAGGTCCCAAAGCTCTAGCCGTGCCCGCCATCGTGCTCGCCGTGGTCTCCGGCGTCCGCGTCTCCATGCTCGCCGTCATCGAGCCCGCCGTCGTCCACCTCGTCCTTCTCGCCGTCTTCGTTGTCATCCTCGAAGGCGCTGAACGAGCTGCGGATGTTCGCCAGGATCGCCTCTCGCGCGCTGTCGAGAAGCGGGCTGAGCCGCGAGCCGTCCGCTGCCGTGAACCACTTCGATGCGTCGATGTTCAGGGTGATGTTGTTCGCCGAGCCGCCGAGCTGGAAGCGCCCCTCGTGCTCCAGCTCCGCCTCCAGCGCGGAGGCAAATGTGAACGCTTGCCCGTCGACCGTTCCTTCGATCAGAACGGAAACGCCCCGGTCCACGAGGTCTTTGAAATCGGACGACGGAGCGGAATCGATGACATGGATGTCGAGCTTCAGCTTGTCGTAGGTGCCGGGGGAGACGCTCGCGGCGACGAGCTGAACGAGCGCCCCGCCCAGGTCGTTCCCAGTGACTTTGAGCAGCAGCGGACCTTCGGAGATCTTCGTCTCAGTCTTGTCGTCCTCCCGTTCGAGCCGCAGACGCCGGATGACGATGCGAACGCCAGTCAGGTCGAGGCCGCTCACCACCTGGGCAGCGCCGTTCGCGTTCGGCAGCGCCTGTCCGTTCGCAGCGCCGAGGCGTGCGCTCAGGGTCACCGAATCCTTCGCGCCGCTGCTGCATGCGGCCGCCGTTAGGCCAGCCAGGATCAAAAGCTTCTTCATGGGTGTGTCCTCCACAGCCATGGACACCACCACCGAGATTTGCGGGACAGAAAAGTTTCCAAATATTCAGCGGCCGGAAACTGTGCTGGGCCTGGCGGTAGAGAGAGAGGCCGTACTCGCGGGGTCCGCTCCGAGCTGCCCACGGTCGTTCAGGCCCCAGCACAGCGTGACACCGTTCGCGACGGCGCACGTGTGCTTGCTGCCCGCCGCGACCGCCTGTACGCCGTTCAGCCCCACGTCGACAGCATCCTGACCTGCGTTGGCAATGCCGAGCTGACCGCTTTGATTCAGCCCCCAGCATTTCAGGCTTTCGTCGCTGGCGATTGCGCAGGTATGGCCGGTGCCGGCGACGACGGCGCGCGCCGACAGCGAGGTCTGCCTGGGAGACTTCTGATCCTGGCCGGAGCTATCCACCTGGAAGACGCCGTTGGCTCCCCAGCAGTAGAGCGTGGTGGAGACGCCACCGGCGCAGCTATGATTTGCGCCGAGCCCCACGAACGATGCCCCATTCAAGGTGGAGTCGTTGATCAAGGTGGGAGTCGAGTGCCAGCCGCCGGACTGGTTGATGCCGAGCTGTCCGGCTTCATTGTTGCCCCAGCAGAAAACGCCCGAGGTGGCGACCGCGCAAGTATGGGCGTCGCCGGCGGCGACGGAGAGGGGGACACCGATGCCGACCACCGGCGTCGGGTCGGATCGCGGCGGCTCCGCACTGCTCGCTCCGTTGCCGATCTGACCATGATTGTTCCGGCCCCAGCAGCGCATCTCCGTAGCGCTGACCGCGCACGTGTGCGATCCGCCTCCGGCAAGAGTCGACGCGCCGGAGAAATTCGGGACCTTCTGCGGCGTCGCGCTGTTGCCGCCCACCGTGCCGAGGCCAAGCTGCCCAAAGGTATTGTCGCCCCAGCACCAGACGTCGCCGTCGGCGATCGCGCACGTGTGCAAGGAGCCCGCCGCAATCGCGGTGACACTCCCCGTAACCGCAGCTTGCACGGGTACGAACGAGGATACGCCGGGCCGGCCAAGCTGCCCTTGATCGTTTGCGCCCCAGCATCGAGCCTCTCCGGCGACCATCGCGCACGTATGGCTGGCACCCGCCGACAGGGCCGTCGCCTTGTTGCAGCCACTGCCACTCTTGAGCTGACCGTCGTGGCATTCGTATGTGCAAGTATCGCCGACGCAGAGGGCCGTTGCTCCCGTGACGGTCGTCGTGCAAGTCGCCTCGCATGCCGGCGTGCCGCCGCCAGGCAGCACTCCACTGTGATCGAGGAGCGATCCGGCGCAGGCGCACGACAGCAAGAGCGGCAGGAGTCGGCTCATGGGTTGAAGAGGGCCACCAGCGAGAGCGACCCACCAGGGCGGACCACGCCGGAGTCGTTCAGCCTGAAGAAGCGCGCCTCTCCCTGGAGATCGAGCCCGAGCCGGATGGGGCCGATGCGCGTCGTCGCCTGCAGCACGGCACCCGCGAGAGGTCCCGCCCCGGTATAGGACGGGCCGCCCGACACCGATTGCGAAGCCACGGAGTAGCCGCCAAGAATGCCGCCCTCGACGAATACCGGCCCGTCGGCGAGGGGCATCACCAGGGCTGCCGCGCCGGAGGCGGACCAGAACGAGTACTGCAGCATGCCGTCGGTCACGTTCTTGCGCGCGACCTCGGCGTGGATCCGCAGGCCGAGCTCCCCGATCTCCTTGCGCACACCGGCGCGCAGCGCCGGAGCCACGCCGAAGCCCGGCAACGAAACGGCGGTGACTCCTCCGCCGGCGAACGCGATCAGCGGCGCCGGACCGCCCTTCTGCCGCGCCCGCTCGTAGCGGGTCGGCAAGAGCTCCGGCAGCACGCGCACGTCGGCACGGGCCAGTTCCACCTCCGCGCTGGCGTGACCTTCGGGCGCGCGCCGCTCGACGGTATACCGGCCGGCGGGAAGGGCGAGCGCAAGCGGTTCCGGCGATCCAGGGATTTCCGCCAACAGATTCTTTGGGCCGTGAAGGATGAACGTGGCGCGCGCGTCGGGCGGAAGCCGCAGTGTCGCCTCGGCGCGGCGCAGGTCGGCGAGGACGACGTCGCCGCGCCCGCTCATGCGGATGTCGTAGGTGGGGTGCTGGGGTCCCGCTTCTGTCGCCGCCGTCCCCGAGGTGGTGCGCACCGACGTATACCGGAACGCTTCCGCAAGAGTGACCTGGCCGTCGCCGTCGGCGTCCGCCGCGCCCCGCAATCCGACCTCGAAGTGGTGCGTGAAGAAGCTGCCGCCGATCGCCGCGCTCTCTTGCGCCGCCTCGCCGGCGGCGCTGGAAGCGATG
>VBLM01000363.1 GCA_005879095.1 Deltaproteobacteria bacterium | reverse complement strand
GGACGTGCGGCAGGCCGAGCGGCGCGGGTGCGGGGCGCGTGTGGGAGAAGTCCAGCTCGTCGGCGAGATTGTTGGCGGTCCCATCGCGCACGGTGAGGGGCGCAAGGCCCCAGTTCGATTCGATCATCCGCAGGACCGAGGTGTGGTCGTACTGCCGGTGCGACACGACCTGTTTGCGCGCCCACGGCGCAACCAGCAGCGCGGGCACGCGGAAGCCGAGCCTCCCGTCGGTATCTCCCGCCGCAGCCGTCGCGGGCGGGATGGCCGCGGTCGGCGGCGGCACGTGATCGTAGAAACCGCCCCACTCGTCGAAGTTGATCACCAGCACCGTGCTCTTCCATTCGGGCGAGGTCGCGATCGCGTCGTACACTCTGGCGATGAACTGTTCGCCGTTGCGGATGTCGCCGTGCGGATGGTCGTCGTTGCCGGTGCCGGTCAGCTCCTGCAGGTACTCGCCGTCGATGTACGAGACCTCCGGCAGCGTTCCGGCGGCAGCGTCGCGATAGAAGCTGGAGATCAACCGGCTGATGCCGAGGTACTTGAATCCCCACAGCGCCAGGAACGGCAGGTCGCTGAAGTAGTAGCGGCCCGTGAGTCCCGCCGCGGAGAGGCGGTCCCAGATGGTCGGCAGATGACTGATGTTGAAGGTGTTGGAGAGGCGGTCGGTCTGGCCCGCGTGCAGATAGATGCGGTTGGGGAACGTCTCCGACAGGATCGCCGGGTGATAGTGATCGAACGTCGTCCAGAGCGGGATCGCCCGTCCCCAGAAGGCCAGGTCGGGCTGCGTGTAATAGCCGATGGAGAAGACGTCGTTGACGAAGAGCCACCCGTCGTTGCGGCCGCCGTCGTATTCGACGCGCCCGCCGGAGTAGGAGTGGTCGGGATCGCCGAACGAGCATCCCTGGAAATCGGGTGCCAGCGCGTGCGTCGCGTGCATGCCGCCCGACGAATCGGGATAGCTGAGGCCGGCCTGCTCGCCGTCGGCCCCTGGAACCCAGCCGAGGAAATGATCGAAGGAGCGGTTCTCCATCGTGAGGAGAACGACGTGACGGACGGCTGCCGGTTTTTTCCGCGCGGAAGCCGAAAGGCTTTCCTCCGGCGACTGGTTCGAGGCGGGATCGCCGCACGCGGCGACGAGGACGATGAACGCTCCGAAAGACGAACCCTTGCTGCGCATGAGTCGCTCCTTCCCGCCGAGCGGGCACTTCGCGACACGGCACGAGATCGGGTTGCGCGGGCGATGCTGGTCCTCGGCCGCGCCCGTTGCATCGGTCATCTGGATGAGGAGCGCTCCACCCACCGGCACCTACACGCTGAGGATCGTTGTTGTCGGACGGCGGACAGCGACTGCGCCCGGATGCCCGCGAGCCCTTGCACGAACGCCAGGCGATGCCCACATCCGCGCACACGGGGGCGGGTATGGGAAAAATCCGGAAGACATGGGCAATTCCGATCGCGTTCGGAGCGCTGGCCGCGTGCGGATCGCACCACGGCTCGATCGACACCTCGCCAACAAAGGTGGCCCCGGGAGCTCGTGAGCTGCGCTACGAAGGCCGCTTCGACGGGTCCGATCCGGCCGGCCCCCGCTTCGAGTGGCCCGGCAGCGCGGTTTGGCTGCGCTTCACCGGCGCCAGCGCGAAGGTGACGCTATCGGAGCACTCGCTGGAGACCGACGAGTACGGCAACGTCGCGCACAACTGGTATGACGTCGCCGTCGACGCCCAGCCGGCGCAACCGCTCTACGCGACTGAGGGCGTGCACACTTATCCGTTGGCCGCCGCGCTTGCGCCGGGCGAGCACATGGTATCGCTGCGCAAGCGCACCGAGGCGTACGTCGGCGAGGGACAGCTGCTCGGCTTTGAGCTCGACCACGGCGCAAAGGCGCTGCCGGTGTCCGACGCACCGCGTCGTATGCCGACACCGAGAATTACGCGCACACGTACGCGGCGTTCACCGCGCAGGATCTGGGCGCCTCCCAGATTGCGCTCGCCAGCTCCGGCGCCGGCGTCTACCGGAACTGGGGCGGCGGCACCGACAACACCATCGGCGACCTCTACCAGCGCGCGCTGCCCACGTACTCGACCAGCCGGTGGGACTTCTCCGCCTGGAAGCCCGACGCGGTGGTGATCAACGTCGGGACGGAGGACTTCACTTCGGGCGATCCCGGGCACGACGCGTTCGTCGCCGGCTACGTCAAGCTTCTCGCGCGCGTGCGGCAGAACTATCCGTCGGCGCTGATCGTCGTCGCCATCGGGCCGATGCTCAGCGACCTCTGGCCGCCGGGCGCGCAAGCGCTGACGCGGGCGCGGTCGTACGTGTCCGAAGCGGTCGGTGCTGCAAGTGACGCGCGCATGAAGCTGATCGAGTTCCCCGACCAGGACGACGCCGGAACCTACGGGTGCAAATCGCACCCGAGTCCGGCCACGCATCGGAGAATGGCCGATCAGCTGACCGCCTTCTTGCGCCAGCAACTCGGTTGGTGACGCGCTACGGAATCAGGCGCACGTCGTCGACGTAGGCGGCGGCCTGGTTCGCACCCGAGTTGTCCTGCACGTAGAGGTCGCGCAGCGGCCGGCCCGCCACGCCGAGCGACGACAGCGACACCACCACGTGCTCCCACACGCCGGCTCGCAGCGGATGACCCAGCACCTGCGGGATGTCGACCTGCCCGAGCAGCGTATTTCCGTCGTAGACGGCGAGCGCGATGTCCTGTCCGCCGGCCGGACCCCCGTTGACGTACAGCTCGATCGATCCGAAGCCGGTCGTGTCGAGGCCCGCGTGGTGGAAATAGAGGCCCGCCCAGCCGTCCGGCTCGAACGAGATGGCGGCGCTGCCCGAATGCACCGTCGCCGACTGGGCCATGTCGTGGACGGCCCAGCTCCAGTCCTCGAAGCCGTTCTGCAGCGCGTCGTCATAGATCACCAGCGACTGCGCGGGAGGAGGAGGAGGAGGTGGCGGCGGTGGGGGTGGCGGGGGCGGCGGCGCGGTGCTCGCCGGTTTGCGCAGGACGAGTGAATCGACGGTGACGCCCGCCTGGTTCACACCCGAAGTGTCCTCCAGGTAGATCTCGCCCACGATTCCGGAAGTGATGCCGAGCTGCGCGAGCGGCACCGAGACCAGCTGCCAGGCGTTCGCGGTCAGCGGATGCCCGAGCGCGCGATCGAGGGGAATGGCGCCCAGCGTCGCGTCGCCGTCGTGCAGCGAGAGCTGGA
>VBLM01000046.1 GCA_005879095.1 Deltaproteobacteria bacterium | reverse complement strand
GCCTGCCGCGCGGCGCTGGCGATGCGCGATCGCCTGCGGGCGATGCAGGCGCAGTGGCAGCGCGAGGGACGCCCGGTGATGGCGGCGCGGATCGGCATCAACACCGGCATGGCGGTGGTGGGCAACATCGGCTCGCCGAATCGGATGAACTACACCGCGATGGGCGACGCGGTGAACCTCGCCAGCAGGCTCGAAGGCTTGAACAAGAGCTACGGCACCGAGATCGTCATCGGCGAGAGTACCGCCGAGCTGGTGAAGGAGAGGATGGTGCTGCGGCCGCTCGACTGGGTGGCGGGCCAGGTCGACACCGCGGCGCTGAAGGCGATCGAGCTGCACCGCGAGGCGCTGCACCTCTACCGTGCGCGCAATTTTTCCGAAGCCGGGATGCGGTTCCTCGAGGTATTCGACACGCTCGGCCAGCACGACGCTGCGTCGCACAAGCTTGCCGAACGCTGCAAGGTGTACATGGACCAGCCGCCGCCCGAGGAGTGGAACGGGTCTACCGCGATGATGGAGAAGTAGCTTTTCGAGCGAACATCCCCGACGAGCGGACGAACATCACTTTCTCGCCGCGCTGGTTGAAGAGCTCGCCGAGGTTGAAGACGATCCCGCGATCCGGATGCTTCGCGGAAGCCTTCAGCGACGTGACGGTGAGCCGCGCGCGCAGCGTGTCGCCGGGCCGCACTGGCTTGAGCCAGCGCAATTCGTCGACGCCTGCAGACCCGAGGCTGGCGCTTTCGCGCAAGAGACCGCGCACCAGAAGGCTCATGTAGATCGAACCGGTGTGCCAGCCGCTCGCGATCAACCCGCCGTACATCGACCGGGCCGCTTTCTCGCGATCGACGTGAAACGGCTGCGCATCGAACTTGCGCGCGAATTCGAGAATCTCTTCCTCGGTGATCTGCTGCTCGCCGAGCTCGAATACCTGGCCTTCCGAGAAGTCCTCGAAGTAGCGCATAGGCGCGCACTAGCACGTCAGCGCGAATTCTGCCTACAACGCACCCGGAGGTTTCGCCATGTCCCTCTCCCGGCGCACCTTTCTCGGAGCGACCGCTGCATCCTTCGCCGCCGGCCGCGTTTTCGCTGCGAGCAAGGCGAAGATCCGCATCGGTCTCTTGCTTCCGTATTCCGGAACCTACGCCGCGCTCGGCAACAACATCACGGATGCGATGAAGCTCGTCGCCGGCAAGCTCGGCAACAAGCTGGGCGGCCGCGAGATCGAGTGGGTCGCGGTCGACGACGAATCGGATCCCGCCAAGGCGCCCGCCAACGTCAACAAGCTGATCTCGGGCGAGAAGGTGGACATCCTCACCGGCCCGGTCCACTCCGGCGTGGCGATGGCGATGATGCAGATCGTCCGCCAGGAAAAGACGCTCACCATCGTCACCAACGCGGGAGCGCAGGCGGTCACCGGCCAACTCTGCGCGCCAAACGTCTTCCGCACCTCCTTCTCCAACTGGCAGACCTCGTATCCGTGCGCCGAGGTGATGCTCAAGGACGGCCGCAAGAAAGCGGTGTTGATGTTCTGGAACTACAGCTTCGGCCAGGAGTCGATGGCGGCGTTCAAGGAGGGCTACAGTAAAGGCGGCGGCACCATCGTGAAGGAGATCGCGGTGCCGTTCCCGCAGACCGAGTTCCAGGCGAATCTCTCCGAGATCGCTTCGTTGAAACCGGACGCGGTCTTCGTCTTCTTCGCCGGCGCGGGAGCGGCCAAGTTCGTCAAGGATTACGCCGATGCCGGACTGCGCGACAAGATTCCGCTCTACGGCAGCGGCTTTCTCACCGAGGGCGTGCTCGGGGCGCAGGGCGCCGCCGCGGAAGGCATCAAGACCACGCTGCACTACGCCGACAGCCTCGACAACGGTCCGAACAAGAAGTTCCGCGCGGCATTCAAGGAAGCCACCGGCAGGGAAGCCGACGTCTACGCCGTCGCCGGCCATGACACGGTGCACGTCCTCGCCCAGGCGCTCGACAAGGTGCAGGGCGACACCTCGGCGCAGAAGGAGTTGATCGCCGCGCTCGAGTCCGTTCGCCTCGACAGCCCGCGCGGCCCGTTCCGCTTTTCCAAGGCGCACAACCCGATTCAGAACATCTATCTGCGCCAGGTGAAGGGCGGGAAAGAGACAGTCATCGGCATCGCGCAGAAGGAGGCGGAAGATCCTGCGTTCGGCTGCGCGATGGTGAAATGAGCTTTTCCCTTTTTGCCCTGCAGGTCCTGAACGGAGTCGAGCAGGGCCTGTTGCTGTTTCTCGTCGCGAGCGGATTGACGCTGGTCTTCGGCGTCCTCGGCGTGCTGAATTTCGCGCACGGGTCGTTCTACATGCTGGGCGCGTATCTCGCGTACTGGATTGCGGCGCGCACCGGCAGCCTGCTCGCGGCGGTCTTGATCGGCGTCCCGGTGATGGCGCTGCTCGGTCTGGTGGTCGAGCGGCTGGCGATCGCGCGCCTGTACAAGCGCGATCATCTCTCGCAGGTGCTGCTCACCTACGGGCTGGTGTTGCTCTTCAACGAATTGCAGCGCGCGCTGTTCGGCAACGACGTGCACGGCGTCGACACCCCGACGGTGCTGGCGTTCCGGATTCCGCTCGGCTCTGCGCAGGAGTGGCCGGCGTATCGCGTCTTCACCGCGGTCGCCTGTATTCTCGTGGCTGCGGCAATGCGGCAAGTGATCCTGCGCACGCGATTCGGCATGCGGGTGCGCGCTGGCGCGTCGAATGCGGAGATGGTCGAGGCGCTCGGCATCGATGTGCGCAAGCTCTTCTCCGTGTTGTTCAGCGCCGGCACCGCGCTGGCCGCGCTGGCGGGAATGCTGGCCGCGCCGCTGACGACGGTGTACCCGGGCATGGGCGAAGGCGTGCTGGTCCTCTCGTTCGTCGTGGTGGTGATCGGCGGCATCGGCTCGATCAAGGGCGCCTTCCTCGGCGCCCTGCTCGTCGGGCTCTCGGATACGTTCGGCAAGGTGCTGCTGCCGGGCTTCTCCAGCGCGGTGGTGTACGCGGTGATGGCTGCGGTCCTGCTCCTGCGGCCGCGCGGGCTGGCTGGATGATCGCGCGCATCCTGCTCGTTGCCGGGGCCCTCGCGCTGCTCGCGGTGGGATTTTCGGGCGATCGCTTCTGGCTGCAGTTCATGGGCAAGGCGATGATCGGCTGCATCTTCGCGATGAGCCTCGATCTGCTCGTCGGTTACACGGGTCTGGTCAGCCTCGCCCACGCAGCGTTCTTCGGGCTCGCCGCGTATCTGCTCGCCGGGCTCAGTAACGCGGCCGGCTTCGTGAATCCGCTCGCGACGCTGCCGATCTGTCTCGCCGGCGCGGCGGCGGCGGCGCTGGTGATCGGCTGGCTGAGCCTGCGCGCGGCCGGCGTCTACTTCATCATGGTGACGCTCGCGTTCACGCAGATGTTCTACTACCTCTTCAATGACGCGCCGGGGTTGGGCGGCTCCGATGGGCTCTACGTCCAGGAGCGCCCGCGATTTCTCGGCCTCGATTTCTCCGAGCGCACAACCGCGTACTTCGCCATCTGGATCGCGCTGGTGATCGTCTACCTGCTCCTGCTGCGCATGCTGCGCGCGCCGTTCGGTCACGTTCTGGTCGGCATCCGCGCCAACGAGCAGCGGATGCGATCGCTCGGCTATCCGACGCGGCGGTACAAGCTGACGGCGTTCGTCATCGCCGGCACGCTCGCGGGCCTCTGCGGCTATCTCGATGCGACGCTGTACGGATTCGTCAACCCGGCGCAATTCAGCTGGCGGCAGTCGGGGTTGGTCTTGATGACCGTGCTGCTCGGCGGGAAAGGAACGCTCTACGGGCCGGCGCTGGGCGCGCTGCTGCTCACCTTCGTCGAACATTACGGCGAGCGCGTGACCGAGCACTGGAATGCGCTGATCGGCGCGCTGGTGATCGCGGTCGTGCTCTTCCTTCCGCGCGGGCTCGCGGGGTTGTTGCGTGACTGAGCCGCTGCTGCAGATGGAAGAGCTGACGCGGCGCTTCGGCGCGCTGGCCGCCGTCCAAGTCCACGCTGCTGGCGATGCTCTCCGGCGAGCTGCGCGCGACGGCTGGACGTGTCCGGCTGCGCGGCGCCGACGTCACTCACTTCCCTCCCGATCGCCTCTCTCGGATGGGCGTCGGCCGCAGCTATCAGACGGCGAACGTCTTCCCCGAGCTGACCTGCGAGGAATGCATGTGGCTCGCGGCGCAATCGCGTGCGCACACCTCGATGATCTTCTTCTCGCCCGCGGCGAGGATCGCCGGGGCGGAGCGCGCGCTGCAAGCCTGCGGCCTCATGGCGCGGCGGTCCACGCGCGCAGGCGAGCTGAGCTACGGCGAGCAGCGGCAACTCGAGATCGGAATGGTGCTGGCGACGGAGCCTTCGTTGCTGCTCCTCGACGAGCCGCTCGCCGGGCTCGGCCACGACGAGGCGTCGCGCATCGTCGCGCTGCTGCGCGAGGTCGCGCGCGATCGAACGCTGGTGCTGGTCGAGCACGACATGGACGCGGTGTTCTCCATCGCCGACACGGTCACGGTGCTGGTCGGCGGCCGGGTGCTCGAGCGTGGATCACCGGAACAGATCCGCGCCAGCCCCGCGGTGCGCGAGGCGTACCTGGGAACGGAGCAGCCATGAGGCTGCTCGAGCTGATCGATCTCCATACGTTCTACGGCGACAGCCACGTGCTGCACGGCGTGAGCCTTTCGATCGCCCCCGGAGAGACCGTCACGCTGATGGGCCGCAACGGCATGGGCAAGACGACCACCATCCGCAGCGCGCTCGGTCTCACGCCTCCCCGCTCCGGCGAGGTGTGGGTGCGCGGCGTTTCGGTCACGGGATGGCCGGCGCACCGGATCGCGCGCGAGGGCATCGCGCTGGTGCCGGAAGGGCGGGGCATCTTTCCCACGCTGACCGCGCGCGAAAATCTGCTCGTCTCCGCGCGGCCGGGTCGGTGGACGGTGGAGCGCGTGCTGGCGCTCTTTCCCCGCGTCGGCGAGCGGCTCGATCACCTCGGCGCGCAGCTTTCCGGCGGCGAGCAGCAGATGTTGAGCATCGCGCGCGCCTTGCTCACCAACCCGGCGCTGATCATCCTCGACGGAGCGACCGAGGGACTGGCGCCGCTGGTTCGTCAGGAGATCTGGGCCGCATTGCGCAAGCTGCGCGGGGAAGGAACGGCTGCGCTGGTCGTCGACAAGGAGGTGCGGGCGCTGCTCGAGATCGGCGATCGCCACCTGATCATGGTCAAGGGGCGGATCGCGTTCGAGGGAGATTCGGCGGCGTTCGCAGAGCGCATGCAGGACAACCTGGCGCTGCTGCGGGCCTAGAACGCGGACGAGCCGGTCAACGCGCGGCCGATCGAGAGCGTGTGGATCTGATCGGTCCCTTCGTACGTGAAGGTCGATTCGAGATTCGCCGCGTGGCGGAGAACGTGAAACTCGCCCGCGATGCCGTTGGCGCCGAGCACGGCGCGGCAGCGGCGCGCGGCCTCGAGGGCGATCCGGCAATTGTTGCGCTTGAGCAGGCTGGTCTGGGCCGGATCGAGCTGGCCGGCTTCCTTCAGCCGCGCGTAGTGGACGGCGAGCAGCGAGGCCTTGACCACTTCGGTGGCGACGTCTGCCAGCTCGAGCTGGATCAGTTGCTTGGCGGCGATCGGTCCGCCGAACTGCGTCCGCTGCTGCGCGTAATCGATGGCGATCTCGAGGCAGGCCCGCGCCGCGCCGAGCACGCCCCAGGCGACGCCGAAGCGAGCGTTGTCGAGGCACGACAGCGGCGCCTTCAGGCCGGCCGCGCCGGGCAGCCGATTCTCCTCGGGAATGCGCGCGCCGTCGAAGACCAGGCCCCCGGTCATCGAGGCGCGCATCGAGAGCTTGTGGGGAATGTCCTCGCTGGCGAACTGCCCGCGCTCGACGATGAAGCCGCGGATGCCGTCTGCGGTGCGCGCCCAGACGATGGCGAGGTGCGCAACCTGCGCGTTGGTGATCCACAGCTTGCGGCCGGTCAGCACCCAGTGGCCGCCGTCCTTGTCGGCGCGCGTTTCCATTCCTGCCGGATCGGAGCCGTGTCCCGGCTCGGTGAGGCCGAAGCAACCGAGGGCGCGGCCCGCCGCCATTTCAGGCAGCCATTTCTGCTTCTGCTCTTCGGAGCCGAAGCGGTGGATGGCGTACATCGAAAGGCTGGTCTGCACCGAGACGAACGAGCGCAATCCGGAATCGCAGGCTTCGAGCTCGTGGCAGGCGAGCCCGTACGCGAGCGCGCCCATGCCGGCGCAGCCGTAGCCCTCGAGATTCGCGCCGAGAAGTCCCAGCTTCGCCAGCTCCGGCACCAGCTCCAGCGCGAAGCGCCCGGCCTCGTAGTCGGCGACGATCCGCGGCATGAACTTTTCGCGGACCAGGCGGCGCACGCTCGCGCGCACTGCCACCTCGTCGTCGCGCAGGAGCGTGCCCCATCCGATCAGTTGTTCGAGGTCCATGGTCACACCAGCGGGATGAACTGCTTGGCGAAGATAGGTCCGCGGGCTTCGTCCTCGTGCTTGAAGTAGACGAAAACGTCGTCGGTAAAGCCGAGCGCGCGCACTTTTTCGGCCCACCCGCGCAACGCGGCCTCGTCGTAATCGAGGCGGCGGAGGCGGAAGTATCCGAACGGAGCGGTCGCGACCGGCGGGGTCGCCAGCGCTTCGCTTTCCGCGATGCACAGCGCGGCGCGGTTCTCGCGCAATGCCGCATACGTGGCGTCGGCGAACCAGCTCTCATGCCGGAACTCGAACGCCGCGCGGATGTCCTTCGGCAGCCGCAGCAGGAACTCGCGCAAGAGCGGCACGTCGGCTTTGAGATTCGGCGGCAGCTGGTAGAGCACCGGTGCGAGCTGCGGCCCGAGCGTCCGCGCGACTTCGGCAAACGCGTCGACGAACTCTTCGCTGTCGCGCAGCCGCTTCTGGTGCGTGATCCGCTGCCACGCTTTGAGCGCGAAACGGAAGCGCGGTGGAACCTGCGCCGACCAGCCCTGCAGGATCTTCTGCGTCGGCTTCCGGTAGAACGAATAGTTGATCTCGACGGTGGAAAAGCGCTCCGCGTAGTACCCGAGCATCTTCTTCGACGACAGATCCTCGGGATAGAAGCTGCCCCGCCA
>VBLM01000045.1 GCA_005879095.1 Deltaproteobacteria bacterium | reverse complement strand
CGCCCTGGGTCGCCGGCGAGATCCTTTCCGGGCCTTCGACGTTCCGGGTGGAAGCGCTCTTCGGGGCCATCGCCGCTGCCCAGGCGGTTTCGGTGGTCTCGCCATTCGCAGGGGCGCTGGTGGCGGCCGCCATGTACCTCGCGGTCCGCGGACCCTCCGTTTCAGAGTCTACAATCTACGAATCGTAGCTTTCCGGTGAACGCCGTTCACTTGTTCTCTCGGGGCCGGTGAACGCTGTTCACCATGGTCCGCCCATTGCACCAGCCCCTGGTATGTCCCGCCTCCTCGCTCTCCTCCAGGCCACCGGCGACACCGGCGTCTGCGTCGCCGCCTCGATCCTCGCCGTGCACTACCTGTGGCTGCAGATGGAGACGCGCCGATGATCGTGCTCCTCGGCATCGCCGCCACGGTCGGCGGCCTCACCGGACCCTCCTTCGCGACCGTGCGGCGCGTCACCTCGATCCGGCCGTACGCGCCCCTGGTCCGCGGCAGCCTCGAGCGCGCCTGCGTCCTCGCCGTCGCGGGGCTGGCCGCGGCGATCGCCTGCGCCGAGATCTTCGGCGCGCTCTCCTCGGTCTTGCAAGCCACCTCGTATGAGCGATTCGAGTGGCTCGCGACGCCGGTCTTCTTCCTCGCCGCGCCGCCGGTGATCGGCCTCGCGCCATGGGCGGCAGGGGAAATCCTCTCCGGCCCGTCGATCCGGCAAGAGGAGTCTTTCGCCGCCGCCATCGCCGCCGCCTACCTCGCCACTGCGGCAGGTTTCGGCGCCGGGCTGATCGGCGGCATCCCCGCCGCGCTCGCCACCGCGGCCGCATTCTCGACCATCCTTGCAGTCGTGGCCTACCTGCGCGTCCGCGGTCCCGCCGCATGAACTTTTCCGGCGAGTTGCGCGTTCAAGTCGATGGAGGTCGGCCATGGTCCTGATGCCTTGGGTCGCCGGCAGCGCGGTCGCCACCGTCTTCTCGGCGGCCCTGCTGGTTGCCCCGGCTGCGCTCGCCCTGCGGCGGCTGATCGGCCGCCGGCCGTCCTCGCTGCGGCGGTGATCGGCGGCATCGGCGCGGTCGCCTGGGCGGACGCGATCGCGCTCGTCGCCGGCGGATGGCCTCAGGGCAGCGCCGAGCTCGCCTCGATCCTGCTCGGCTTCGTCGCGCCGGTCCCGCTCGCCTCGGTGCCATGGTTTGCGGGGGAGGCCCTCTCCGGCGCCTCGGTGCGACCATGGCGCAGCCTGCTTTCCGCGGCGGCCGCGGCGAGCGCCGCGAGTTGGGCCGCTTACGCCCTGTGCTGGGCGGGCGGGACCCATTTGCTGTCGCCGGAGACGGGCTTGATCCAGCTCGCGGCCTCGATGGTGGCGGCGCTCTCTGCGGGACAGACGTATCTCGCGACGCGCGGCGACCAGCGAGCGCGACTGCCGGTCGCCGCGCTCGCGCTGGAGGATCTTTAGTCAGCTAGATGCGCCAGCCGAGCGCATCGGCAGAGGTCGACAAGGGATCGCGCCAATCCCGCGGCAGGTGCTCGCGCGCGTGGTGGCGATAGTTGGTGGTGACGTAGCGGATGGCGTTCCGGACTTCGCGCGGCGTTTTCAGCGGCCGCGAGTGGTAACGGTCGACGAAGACGCCGCCGCTGCG
>VBLM01000361.1 GCA_005879095.1 Deltaproteobacteria bacterium | reverse complement strand
GACGCCGCAGTCTACTTGAGCGCTCCCTGCCAGAAAACCTTGGTGCAGCCGGTCGAGCCGCTCGCGCCGATCACGGTCCCGTCGGCGCCGACGCTGACCGAGTTGACGCCGCCGAACGTGACCGCGCCGCAGGCGCTGCCCTGGGCGGAGACGATGTCGATCGCGTTGTGGCCGCTCTGGATCAGCGCGTACGCCTTGGCGCCGCGGACGAAGGCGAAGTCGGCGCCGTCGCGCAGCCAGGCGGGCGCGGGGTGCAACGTCGCGTCGCCGGGCGTGAGGAGCGCGGACCAGTGACCGTCGAGCCCGACGGCGATGCCGCCGCCGATCAGAGCGCGGGCCGAGGCTGCCGTCGCCGGGCCGATGTCGAACGGCGCGCCCGCCGTGCCGTGGGTCATGTCGCACCAGATCCCCTTGGCGACGCCGTTGACGCCGACCACGGCCAGCACCGCGCCGCTCGCGTCTTCGGCGCCGTCGAGCGGCGTGCCGGCGACCGCGGCGGTGCAACGCGTTGTGCTCTCGTTGCCGGTTGCGTCGACCTTGTGGACGACGATGGTGCTGCCGCTCGCGCCGACCGCGATGGTGCCGCTGCCGTATGCGCGGTCGACGATGGCACCCGGTTCGACGATGGCAAAGTTCCTCTGCACGCCGTACGTGTCCCAGTAGGTGTCCCAGCTCGAGGAGTACCCTTCGTATCCGGTCGGCTGCGGGTAGAGCGCGTCGCCGGCTTTGAAATTGCCCGCCGCAGCGCCGTTGCTGCCGCTGAAGACGTACCAGGTGAAGGTGCCGTCGGTGTTCTTCGACCCGCGGGCGACGATCATGCCCGTGCCGTCGCTCGTCGCCGCTGCACAGGACGTGTCGTGAACGTCGAACGTGTACGCGGCTCCGATCTTCGACGGAATCAGGCCGGCGCAATCGGGCGGAGGGCCGGCGTCGGCAGGGCCGGCATCCGCGGGGCCGGCGTCGGCGGGAACGATTGCGCCGGTGCCACCGTCGCCGGACGTGTTCGAAATCGTGCCTGCCGTGCCGCACGCCAGTGCAAAAACGATTGTCCCCGCCGCCCAGCGCATGCCCGCCCCCTGGCTGGGCGGAAGGGTGTGCACGGCGCGCCAGCACGGCTAGCCGACGGCTATCAACGACACGTCCTCGCGTTCGGCAGCGGGCAGATCGAGAAAAGCCGCCAGCACGTGGCTCGCGTGCAGCCGGCGTTGCTCTTCGAACAAAAGCCGGCCACGCCAGCGCAGCTCGTCGCAGACCGCGTCGAGGACCTGCAGCGGCGTGGGCGCATCCGGCAGCCGCGTCCGCGCCGCCCGCCGTACGGCCTCCTCGTCGTCTTCGCCGAACGCCGCGCAGAGCAGCGCGTAGATCGCGTTGTCGATCTCGTTCTCGCTCTGCAGATGCACTGCCGACAGGTCGCGGGTGTCCATGGCCTTGGGCCTTTGCGATCTTCAGACCAAGCAATTTTCCCCTCAGGGACCGCGGCGGCGCTCTACGATTCGTAGAATTGTAGAGCTTGACGGATCGCGCCGCGTGCCGCACGAAAGGGGGCGATGACGACCGACTTCGCCACCTTGGGCGCGCCGGAACCGCTCGCGGCGGCGCTGGCGGCGCGCGGGTACGACACGCCCACACCGGTGCAGGAAGCGGTCCAGCGGGAGGACGCGCGCGGCCGGGATCTCATGGTCAGCGCCCGCACCGGCTCGGGCAAGACCGTGGCGTTCGGCCTGGCGATCGCGGCCGACCTGCTGCCGCTGCACAAGCCCGGCAAGCCGCTCGCGCTGGTGGTGGCGCCGACCCGGGAGCTGGCCCACCAGGTCGCACGCGAGCTCTACTGGCTGCTGGCGGGCGCGCGGGTGACGGCGTGCGTCGGCGGGGCGGACGTCGGCACGGAGCTGCGCGCGCTGAAAGGCGGCGTGCACGTCGTGGTCGGGACGCCGGGCCGCCTCTGCGATCACCTCGAGCGCGGCTCGCTGCAGCTCGGCTCGGTGAAGACGCTGGTGCTCGACGAGGCCGACGAGATGCTCGACCTCGGCTTCCGCGACGAGCTGGAAGAGATCCTCAAAGCCGCGCCGGAGGACCGCCGCACGCTGATGTTCTCGGCCACGATTCCGCACGCCATCGAGCAGCTGGCGCGCAAGTACACGCGGGAGCCTTTGCGCATCGCGGCGAATCCGCCGGCGCAGGCGCACGCCGACATCGAGATCAAGGCGCACCTGGTCGCGCCGCGCGAGCGCGAGCACGCGGTGGTCAACACGCTGCGGTTTCACGACGCGCCGGCGGCGATCGTCTTCTGCGCCACCCGCGAGGGAGTGAACCATCTCACGCAGAGCCTGATCGAGCGCGGCTTTCCGGCGGTTCCGCTCTCGGGCGAGCTGAGCCAGGCCGAGCGGACGCGCGCGCTGCATGCCCTGCGCGACGGCCGCGCCCGGGTGCTGGTGGCGACCGACGTGGCGGCGCGCGGGCTCGACCTGCCCGACGTGTCGCTGATCGTGCAGGCCGATCCGCCGCAGAACGCGGACGTCCTGCAGCACCGCAGCGGCCGCACCGGTCGGGCGGGCCGCAAGGGCGTTTCCGTGCTGCTGGTGCCGCCGGGCGCGCGGCGGGCGGTGGAAAACATGCTGCGCAAGGCGGGTGTACCGGCCTCTTTCACGCCCCCGCCCGACTCCGACGTCATCCGCGTCCGCGACCGCGACAAGCTGGTGCGCGAGATCGATCAGCTGGTCCGCGATCCCTCCGAGGACGATCTCGCGCTCGCCCGCCTGCTCCTGCGCGAGCGCGACGCTGAATTGCTCGCCGCCGCGTTGGTGAAGTTACGCCGCGAAGCCTTGCCTGCCCCTGAAGATCTTCCGTTCACGCGGGAGCTCTCTGCGAAAAAGCCCGCAAGCCGCAAGCCGCCAGCCGCAACCCGCGACGCATCGGTCTGGTTCAGGGTGAATATCGGCCGCTCGCGCAACGCCGACCCGCGCTGGCTCCTGCCCATCCTCTGCCGGCGCGGCGCGGTCGATCGCCGCCAGATCGGCCGCATCGAGATCCTGTCCGACGAGACCCGCTTCGAAGTCTCGCGCGCGGCCGCGCCGCACTTCCGCCGTGCGGTCGCGAAGCCCGACCGCAAAGACCCGAACATCCGCATCACCCAGCTCGATGCTTAAGCACGTCGTGATCGTCGGTGGCGGCTTCGGCGGCCTCTACGCGGCTCGTGCGTTGCGCCGTGCGAACGTGCGGGTCACGCTCGTCGACCGCAGCAACCATCATCTGTTCCAGCCGCTGCTCTACCAGGTGGCGACGGCCGCGCTGAGCCCGGCGCACATCGCGGTCGCGCTGCGGCGCGTGCTGCGGCGGCAGAAGAACGTCTCGGTCGTGCTCGCCGAGGCGGTGAGCGTCGACACCGTCAAAAGGCGGGTC
>VBLM01000360.1 GCA_005879095.1 Deltaproteobacteria bacterium | reverse complement strand
CTGTCGCTCGGCCACGTCGCCTCTTTCGAGCGCTTGATCGGGCGCTCGCGAGTCACCGTATCTTGAGTGGATCGATCGGTCAAGTATCCTGATCAAGGGCTGAAAAGAGTGGGGCGCGAGCGGGGCTCCCCAGCCCGCCCGCGCCCCACATGTCAGCGATGCGCCCCCGCAACGCCGACCCCCCCGATTGTCCACCCGCCGGCAGAGCCGTCGCTGGCGTCCCTCGCCGTCCCCATACGGACATGGAGCAAGCGGCATGCCTGCCTTCCCGAGGCTGCGCGGCGTGCGCTCTTGGACGCTCAAGGGAAGCAACGCGGACGGAAATGGAAATCCGCTTCCTTCGGGAGGGAAATTTAATAGGAGAACAGAGCGCTTAGGCGGCCCGGCGGCGAGCGGCTTCGGCCAGCGCGGAGAGCTCGGCCTCCAGATGTGCACGCCGCTCGGCGATCGACCGGGCGGCCGCCTCGTGCGGGGCCGCGGCGCCGAGCGGAATGGTGAAGAGCGCGTCCATCCACTGTTGCGCCCCGGCGCGCCCGGCCCGTGCGGCGAGCTCGACGAGGAGTGCGGCGTCGAGCGCGCGTGCAGCGAGATAGAGCGCGACCTGGCCGCGCAATGCGAGCGACAGCTCGAACGCGCCGCCCGCCCACGCCGAGCCGAGCCCCATTTCCGACGTGTGATCGGGGCCGCCCCATCGCGGCGCGTCACGCAGCTCGACGCGCGTGGAAAGCGAGACTGCGCCCGCGAGCTGCATTCCTTCCTGCGCGAGGACCTGCGCGACGAGCTCGCGCAGGACCGCGTCCGGTCCGAGCAGGCCGGCGCCGGCGATCGGCAGCCCCTTCTCTGCGAACAGCGCCGGAATTGCCGGCGCACAGAGGGCGGCATCGCGGCCGGCGGCGACGAATGCGCATCCGGCCTGCGCAGCGGCCGCGGCATAGACGACGCCGGGCGTGACCCAGTCGGCGCCGTCGTCCAGCGCTTTCCACACCTCCGCGGCCGTGAAGCCGAGCCTCGCGGGCGGCGTTCGCAGCCCGGGAATCGTGCAGACCACGACACCGCGCGAGCAGTGATGGTGGGCGAGGAACCCGCGCAGGTCTTCGGCGAGCATATCCGCGAGCTCGCGGCGCGTCGGCGCCTGCCGGCCGCCGAGCATCGCGCGCAACTGCCGGAGCTCGGGCCGCAGTTCGTCGACCAGCGAACGGCCGACGAGACCGGCCCGCAGCGTGGCGCGATAGGCGTCGTCCTCGTGAATCTCGAACGCGCCGAGGACGAGGTCGCCGAGCTGCGCCAACGGCGCCTTGTCGCGCCAGGCGGCGAGCGAGCTGCCGGACGGCCGCCCGGCGCCTCCCGCCTCGGCCAGGCTGCCAAACGGATGAACGAGGTGCGCCCGTGCCGCCAGCAGCCCGCTCACCAGCGAGCTCCCGACGCCGCCCAGACCCACCACGATCAGGCCGACCGGGCCCCCCTCCATCGCCACCCCCGCCTGCCAAGCGCCTGCGCAACGGTTTGCAGCGGGCGTGCCATTGTCAATGCGGTCGGGCCGCGGTAGAAGGCGCGTCCCTATGGCTGACAAGAAGACAGAACGCCGCAAGACGCACGCCCCCACAGCGAAAGGCGGGCCGGGCAAGAAGTGCAGCATCGAAGGCTGCAAGCGCGCCTACCAGGCGAAGGGCTATTGCTTCTTCCACTACGACAAGTGGAAGAACGGCGAGCTCCCCAAGGCCCGCCACAAGGTCAAGCCTCCGGCCAAGGCCGCAGCAGCGCCTGCCGCCGCCGCCCCGGCAGCGCCGGCCGCTCCGGTCGCTCCCGCCGCGCCCTCGGCCTAAGGGACCCGAGTCCGTTCGAGCTGCGCAATCGCGGCGAGAAGCAGCTCGGCCTCCCTCCGCGTTGGATGGGCGCGGCGCAAGAGGGAAACCAGCTCGTCGAGGACGATGTCGGGCTGCTGTGGATTCAAAAAGCCGGCGGCGAGCAGCAACGCGCGGGCTCGTTCGCGCAGCAGCGAGAGGGAGCGTTCGTCGGCGAGCGGCTCGGGGGGCGCCAAAGGCAACGCCGCGTTACCGCGCGCCTTCAAGATCTCGTAGCCGTAGACGATCACCGCCTGCGCGAGGTTCAGGGAGCTCTTCGAGACCGTCGGGATCGTGGTCACCGCGCCCGCCTGTCGCAGGTCGCGGTTGGTCAAGCCGCGGACTTCGTCGCCGAAGACGAGAGCGGCCGGCCCCGGTGCAGCCAGGAGCCGTGCGGCGGCCTCGGCCGGCAGAAGCGCGCCCGGCACCGGACGCCCGGTGGTCATCACCACCTCGACGCAGTCCCCTACCGCCTCGGGAAAAGTGCGTACCACGCGCATCGATTCGAGCACGTCGTCCGCGCCGGCTGCCAGCTTGGCCGCCTGCGCGCGATCGAATCCGAGCGGCTCGACCACCCACAGCGCCCCCGCGCCGGTGTTCGCCAGCGCCCGCGCCGCCGCGCCGATGTTCTGCGAGCTGCGCGGACGGTTGAGCACGAATCGGATTTCCACATGCGCTATCTTGCGCCCCGCCATGGACGCTTTCCACGCTCAACTTCCGTTCACGCTCAAAGAAGCCGACTTTCCCTCCCTCGGCGAGCTCTACCGGGGCAAGGTGCGCGACAATTACCTGCAAACAGATCGCATCGTGATGATCACCACCGACCGCCTCTCGGCGTTCGACCGCGTGCTCACCACGGTGCCGTTCAAGGGCGAGTTGCTCAATCGCCTGACCGTCTTCTGGTTCGAAAAAACCAGGGACGTAGCGCCGAATCACATCCTCGACGTCCCCGATCCGAGCGTGCTCGTAGTCCGCCGGCTCAAGCCGCTGGCGGTCGAGATGGTGGTGCGCGGCCACATCACCGGCTCCCTCTGGCGCGACAAGAACTGGAAGGACTACGGGCTCGATCTGCGCGACCTGCGCAAGGACGAGAAGCTCGAAACGCCGATCCTCACGCCCAGCACGAAGGAAGAAGTCGGCAAACACGATCAGCCTATCTCGCCCGCCGAACTGGTCAAGCGCGGCACCGTCACGCAGAAACAGTGGGCCGAGATAGCGGAAATGGCCTTGAACTTGTTCGCCGCCGGCCAGGACTGGGCGAAAAAGCGCGGCTTGATCCTCGTCGACACCAAGTACGAATTCGGCACCGATGCGGACGGCAAGCTCTGGCTCATCGACGAGATCCACACGCCCGACTCGAGCCGCTACTGGATCGCCGAAGGCAGCGAAGAGCGCTTCCAGAAGGGCGAAGACCAGCGGATGCTCGACAAGGAATTCTTCCGCCAGTGGCTGATCCGCGAGCGCAACTACCAGGGCGAAGGCCCGCTGCCGCAGATCCCCGATGAGGTGCGCGCGCAGCTCGCCGGCAAGTACGCCGAGCTCGTCCAGACACTCACCGGCGAGAAGCCCGATCTCGAAGTCGGCGACACCCGCGCCCGCATAGAAAACGCCCTGAAATCGCGCAAGTACCTGTAACAGAGCGAAACATCGCCGCAACGGCCCCGCAATGCGACCCACGTACTCCATCCCCAAGGAGGATTCCAGATGAACAAGAAGCTTTGGATCGGAGTGGGCGTGGCCGGCCTGGCGCTGGCGGCCGGCGCTGCCTACGCCGCGATGGGCCACGGCGGCCCGCACGGACGGATGATGAAGCACATGATCTCGGCGCGCATCGAGGACGCCGAGGACTACATCGAAGCCACGCCGCAGCAGCGGACGACGATCGAGCAGGCCAAGGAGAACGTCTTCAAGGCGCTCGAGTCGAAGGCGCAGTCGCGGCAGGCGGTGCACACGCAGATCCTCGGACTGCTCGCGGCCGACAAGCTCGACACGGCGAAGCTGAACGCGCTCGTCGACGACCAGGTCAAGCAGGCGGGCGACATCGGCCACGTCATCGTCGCGCAGGTGGCCACCGTGCACGCGGCGCTCACTCCCGATCAGCGGGCGAAGTTGATCGAGCACTTCAAGCAGCGCCACGGCCATGGCCCCGGCGGTTTCGGCGGGCCTCCGCAGGAGTAAGCTGTCCGAGATGGTGAAAGCGCTGCTCATCGAGGACGACCGCAAGCTGGCGGCGCTGCTCGCCGAATTCCTCGGCCAGAACGGGGTGGAGACCGTTCTGGCCCAGGACGGCGGGCAGGCGCTGCAAGCGCTCGCGGGGCAGCGGTTCGACATCCTGCTCGTCGATCTGATGTTGCCGGGCATGGACGGGCTCACGCTGACGCGCAAGATCCGCGAGCACTCGAACACGCCCTTGATCATGGTCACCGCGCGCGGCGACGACGCCGACAAGATCGTCGGACTCGAGCTGGGCGCGGACGACTACATCGCCAAGCCGTTCAACCCACGCGAGCTGTTGGCCCGCATCCGTGCCGTGCTGCGGCGGGCCGAGCCCGGCGACCAGCCGAAGTTCCAGAGCGGCTCCCTGGCCATCGATTTCGCCGCCCGTGAAGTGACGGTCGAAGGCAAGCGCCAGACGTTGACCGCGCATGAATACGAGCTGCTCGTCGCGCTGGCGCGCAACGCCGGCCGCGTGCTCACCCGCGATCAACTGCTCGAGCAGATGAAGGGCGACCACGCCGACGACGCGTTCGATCGGTCGATCGACGTCCACGTCTCGCGGTTGCGGCAGAAGATCGAGCCCGACCCGCGCCACCCGCGCTACGTGAAGACCGTACGCGGCGCCGGACATCTCCTTGCGCGGGAATCATAGTGGCGCGGCGGCTGTACTTCGCCTTCCTGCGGTCACCGTCGGGATCAACTTCTTCTTCGGGCGCGGGCCGCTCGGCCATCCGGGGCCGTTCCTCGCCGGACATGTCGCCCGCGTGCTCGACCACGCCGAGGATCTCGACCGCGCCGTCGACGAGGCGCACGACGCGCTCGGCGTCGACCTGGCGGTCGTGGATCGGGACGGCGCCATCGTCGCCTCGGCCGGAGCGCCGATCGACCTGCCCTCGCTGGAGCGGCTGCGCTCGCTGCACGGTCCCGAGTGGGTGCGGCCGCCGCGGCTCTCCGGCACGCCGCTGCGGATGAGGCCCGGGCTGGTCGTGCTGGTGCGGGTGGATGCCACGCGCTTCTTGCTGCGGCCGCTGTTGCTGCTGGCCGCCGTCCTGCTGGTCTCGTTCGCGCTGGTCTACCCGCTCTCGCGATCGATCACCCGGCCGCTGGAAAAGCTGACCGCGGTCGTCGAGTCGTACGGCAGAGGCGATCTCTCGCAGCGTTCGGGCCTCGGAGAAATGCACGACGAGGTCGGCAAGCTCGCGCGCAGCTTCGACGAGATGGCCGACCGCATCCAGGCCGCGCGCAAGGCCGAGAAGGAGCTGCTCGCCAACATCTCGCACGAGCTGCGCACGCCGCTGGCGCGGATGAAGGTTGCGCTGGAGCTGATCCAACCGCCGGATGACGCAGTGCGCAAACGGCTGGCCGACCTCGGCACCGAGGTGGACGAGCTCGATCGGATGATCGCCGACGTCCTCACCGCAAGCCGGCTCGATCTCGCCGAGCTACCGCTGCGCAAGGTCCGCCTGAACGCGGGCGACCTGGTCCGCAAATCGCTCGGCCGCGCGCTGCAGCTCGAACCGGCGCTCGACGTGGAATCGCGCATCGACCCCGAGCTGTCGGTCGAGGCCGACGAGGCGCTGCTGGTGCGCGCGGTCGACAACCTCCTCGACAACGCGCGCAAATACGGCGACGGAAAGGGCGTCGAGATCGAGGCCCGGCGCGACGGTGCGCAGGCGGTGTTCGCCGTCCGCGACCACGGGCCGGGCATTCCCGAAGCGGATCTGCCGCGCGTCTTCGATCCCTTCTTTCGCGGCGAAGGGGTGCGCGGCCGCGCGACCGGATTCGGCCTCGGCCTGGCGCTGGCGCGGCGCGTCGCCGAAGCGCACGGCGGCAACGCGTCGGCAGCAAACGCGGAAGGCGGCGGGGCGCAGATCGAGCTCCGCCTGCCCGCGGCTTAAGGTCGTGGCGCGGGGCCCATGCCGTGCGCGGCGCTCGGCGCCGACATCAACTGGTCGAGCAGCTGCCCCGCGGTCGTGGCGCGCACCAGCTGCAGCCGAGGATGGACGAACCCTTCCGACGTCATCTGTTCCAACACGCCGAGCAGCGGCGCGTAGTAGCCGTCGACGTCGAAGAGGCCGATCGGCTTCTCGTGCAGCCCGAGCTGGGACCAGGTGATGGCCTCGAACAGCTCGTCCAGCGTGCCGCACCCGCCCGGCAGCGCGACCACGGCGTCGGAGAGCGCCGACATCACCGCTTTGCGCTCGTGCAGCGAGCCGACGATGCGCAGCTCGGTCAGCCCCTGGTGCGCGATCTCGCGGTTGGTCAGCGCCCGCGGCAACACGCCCACTACTTCCGCGCCTCCCGCCAGCGCCGCGTCCGCGCAGACGCCCATCAGGCCGCGCGAAGCGCCGCCATACACCATGGCGTGACCGCGGCGCGCGATCTCGGTGCCCAGCGCCCGGGCCGCCTCGGAGTACGTGTCGCGATTGCCTGGATTCGATCCCGCGAAGACGCAGATCCGGTTCATGGACCGATGATAGCATTCCTCGAATGAAGGGCCCGCTGATCGCGGCCGCGGTCGCTCTCGCCGCGGCAGCCGCCTGGGTGCTGTGGCCGCGCTCGCCCATTGGGGT
>VBLM01000359.1 GCA_005879095.1 Deltaproteobacteria bacterium | reverse complement strand
TCTTTATGCCCTCGAGGACTGGGACGAGGCCGCCGTGCAGTACGACCGCGTGGTCGATTCCGACCCGAAGGGCTCGTACGCGCAGAAGTCCGCGTACGACGCGATTCTCGCTTTGGAAAAATCGGTCGACATCGCCAAGGGCAAGCTGAAGAAGCGGGAGCTGGCCGAGTCGCAGAAGATCGACGAGCGCAAGGCGAAGGGGCAGGTTGAGCAGAACCGGACCATCAAGCTGCAGACGGTGACGAAGGAGATCCCGGAAGAGCCGATTCCGGACAACGAGCAGCGCCTGATCGCCGCGTGCGAGAAGTATCTCGGCGTCGCGCCGGGATCGAAGGACGAAATCGTCATCAAGTACAAGGCGGCGTTCGTCTATTACGATCACCGGCACTTCGTCGAAGCAGCCAGGCGGTTCGGCGACATCATCCTGAAATGGCCGACCGACGCGTGGTCGCAGAAGGCCGCCGATCTTTCCCTCGATATCTTGAATACGAAAGAGGAGTGGCTGGCGCTCTCCGACCTCGCGCACAAGTTCCTGCAGAACAAGAAGCTGACGCCGCCCGGGTCGAAGTTCGAAAAGGAAGTGGCCCAGATCGGCGAGGGCGCGAAGTTCAAGTACGTGATGGAAGTGTACGAGACGAAGAAAGACTACCCGCTGGCGGCGAAGGAGTTCCGTGAGTTCGTCGCCCAGTACCCGAAGAGCGAGCACGCGCCCAAGGCGCTCTACAACGCGATGGTGATCGCGGATAGAGCCGATCAGCTCGACCTCGAGATCGCGGCGGGCGAGCAGCTGATCGGGCAGTATCCGAAGGCGGACGAGCAGATCGTCCGGCTGACGATCCCGTCGCTCGCGACGGCTTGCGAGCGGGCCGCGCGCTACAAGGACGCGATCCAGTGGTACGAGGACGCGCAGTCGCGCTGGCCGACCGATGCGAAAGCGGCCGACTGGCTCTACAACGCCGCCATCTGGCGCGAAGGTCTCTCGGACGACGCCGGCGCGCTCGCCGACTGGCAGAAGTACGTGAAGCAGTACGCGTCGCGGCCGGATGCGGCGAAGATCGCCTTCAACATCGGGCTGATCATCGAGCGGCAGAAGGATACCAGGAAGATCGCCGAATACTGGTATTCGTTCCAGCAGCAGTGGTCGCAGCAGGCCACGCCCGGACAACTGTTGCTCGCGCGCTACAAGCAGGGCCTGGCGATGCGCGAGGTCAAGCCGAACGACGCGAACGTGCAGATCGTGATGGGCGAAGTCGCGCAGCGCTTTGGCCGGCTGCCGGAAGCCGACAAGGCCTCGCCGCCGGTCATCGACGCGGCGGCGAACGCGCGCTTCATGGGCGTCGAGCAGAATTTCAACGACTTCGTCGGAATCCATTTCAACTATACGCGCCAGGCCGATCTCGTTTACGTGCTCAAGATCAAGAACGTCCGGATGAACAAGCTGCTCGCGCAGTACGGCGAGGTGATCGCCATCGGCAGCCCTCGATGGAGCGAAGCCGCGTTCGAGCGCATCGGCGAGGCTTACCGGAACTTCAATAAAGGCCTGCTCGACGCGCCGATGCCGCGCGGGCTCGATCCGGAGCAGCAGGAGCTGTACCGGAACACGCTCGAGTCGCAGGCGCTGCCGCTCGAGGACAAGGCCACCGAAGCGTTCACCAAGTCGATCGAAGTTTCGCAGAAGTCCGGCGTCTATTCGGACTGGGTAATCAAGTCGCAGGACTTCATGCGCGAGTACCAGCCGGATGCGTACGGCGAAGTGCACAAGCCCGGCCTGCAAGAGGGCGAGCTGTCGCGCAGCGTGGCGCCGGACCTGAATCCGGGTGGCAGTGGCGGGGACATGATGGCGGGGCCTGGTGGACCCGCATCATCGTGTCCCCAGTGCCTGAAGGGAGGGCACTAAGATGCGCAAGCTGATGACGACGCTGCTGTTGATTGCCTCCGCCTGCGCGCACCAGGCGCCCGTCAAGCAGGCCCCGGTTGCCGCGCAGCCGGCCGTCAAAGCGCCGCCGCCGCGGCTGATCGACGTGCCGCCCGCGATTCTCTACAAGGAGTCGCGCGAGCTGATGGCCCAAGGCAACTGGGACGCGGCCAAGGCGCGCATCGACGCCTACCTCGCTCGCGAGCCGAAGAGTGCGGCCGCGCTGTTCGACGCCGGGTGGGTCTCGGAAAAGCGCGGCGATGCGAAAGCGGCTGCCGACTACTACAAGCGTGCCGTCGAGAGCGAGCCGGCGCACGTCGGCGCGGCTTTGAACCTGACTCGGTTGCTCAAGGACAAGCCGGCGGAGGCCGAGAAAGTGCTGCGGGCCGCTTTGTCGAAGCGCGCGGACGATCCGCGACTGCTGAACGCGTTTGCTTCCGTGTTGCGCGTAGAGAAGAAGCTCGACGAAGCCGACGCGGCGGTGCGGCAGGTGCTGGTGCGGCATCCGGCTGACGCCGACGCGTATCGCAATCTGGCGGCGATCGAGGCCGACCGCGGGCACGTCCGCCTTGCCGAGTCGGCGTTGAACAACGCGCGCAACCTCGACGACAAGGACGCCGGCATCCTCAACAGCCTCGGTCTTCTCGCCATGCGCCGCGACGACGTGACCGCCGCGCGTGCGTACTTCGAGCAGGCGACGCAGCTGGACGCGTCGTTCGCTCCGGCCTGGGCCAACCTCGGCGCGATCGCGCTGCAGTATCGTGACTACGCCGCGGCGGAGCAGGCATACGGCAAGGCGGTACAGCTCGACGCAAACAAGTGGGACACACGACTCGCGCACGGCTGGGCGCTGGAGGGCCTGCGCAAGCCGAAGGACGCGCGCGCCGAGTACGAGAAGGTGCTGGCGCTGAAACCCGGCCAGGAGGACGCGCTCTACGGCAAGGCGCTCGCTTTGAAAGCAGAGAACGATCTTCCCGCCGCGATGCAGGTCTTCAAGGAGTACGTCGCGAACGGCAAGGCAACGCACGTGAAGGAAGCGCAGAACCAGATCGCGGCCATCGATCTGCGGCTCAAGAACCCGCCGAAGCTTGCGGTTCCGGCTGCGCGGCCGGCGACCGCTGCGGCCTCTTTGGACCTGTCCAAGCTCCCGCAGGGTACCGACACCGGACCGTCCAGCGAAAAATTGCCCACCGAGGAAGGGATGGGTCCGGGCGCCGCGACTCCGGCGGAAACTCCTGTAAAATCACCGGATAAGGCCGCGCCGTCGGGCAAGGACGGCGGCACGCAGAACACGCAATCGCAACCGGTGAAAGTGGGAGCGCGCTGAAATGATGTCCAGTGAATGACGGCCGAGCAGGCGTGCGATTGGCGGATGGAAGGACGATGCAAATGGTGGTAGCGGCAAGAAGGGGAGGAAAAGCGGTGCTCACCCGGACGATTCTTCTGGCAGCGCTCTTCGCAATCGCGGCCCCCGCGGTCGCGCAGGACAAGAGCGAGCAGGGGCCCAGGGTCGTCCGGGAGGCGGACAAGGTGGTGGTCCGCAAACGCACCGTGATCGACTTCAACGACGTGACCGTCGAAGGCGAGCTGACCAAGCCCGAAGGCAGCTATCTCATGAACCGGAACAAGACACGGTTTCAGTCGCTGATCCGGCTGCGCGACAACTTCAACCCCGAGCTGCAGAAGTCGGCGGACAACTTGTAAGGGCGACCAAAGATGGCGAAAAAGCGCAAGGGTGGAAGGTTGGGATCGGCGGCGGTGCCGATCGATCCGTCGGACGAGGCGACGCAGCCGGGCTTGCCTGTCGGCACTGGACAGGCCGGGACTGTCGAGCCCCTGCCGCTCACGGTGGCCGAAGTCACAGTGACGAAGAAAGACGCGATCCCTCGTCCGACGACGCTGGCTTCGCGCGTGGCCGACGCCGCGGCCGCACAGCTCTTGATCTTCGACGAGCTGCCCGAGGACGAGAAGCCGCGGCCGGGCGATCGCGTCCTGCTGGTCGGCATCGTCTGGGGCGGATCGACGCTGGTCGAGCTGGAGCAGATCTGGACGGGCGGCGATCTGCCGGTGAGCCGGCTCTTCGACCTGCCCTCGATGAAGCTGCCGAAGAATTTCCCGATCGTGAAGCACGACGCCGCGGACCACGTGCTCTCGCTGCCGGAGGAGATTCACGCCGAGATCCACCGCGCGTCCGAAGTGAAGCCGCTGGCGCAGGTCGGACGGCGGATCGAAGCGCCGTTCAAGGGCTCCTCGCACAAGGTCGGGTCGGACGATCGCATCGTCGCGCAGATCACGCCGCAGCTGACGCTGATCGCGCGCTACGTCCGCGCGGCGCGGCAGCGCGACAGGACGCTGCTGGAGAGCGTCGACATCCCGTTTGCCAGCACGCTGCTGGTGGCGCTGCTCGCGCTCGGCCTCTTCTTCCTCATGGTCAGCATCACGCCGCGCAGCGACGATTCGTTCTCCGACGACCTCTCGCGCAACCAGCAGCGGTTCACCAAGTACCAGGTGAAGCCGCCGGAGAAGACCGAGCAGCCCAAGTTCAAGGACCTCTCGGGCGCGAAGGAAGGCGAGAAGTCTCGCGGCGAAGAGGGCAAGCTCGGCAAAGAGGAAGCGAAGAAGAAGGAAGCCGACCCGTCGAAGAAGGGTACGCCGGAGGTCGATCCGAACAAGAAGGAGAAGGACCTCGCGAAGATCAAGAAGCTCGGCCTCATCGCCGCTCTCTCGAAGATGGGCGTGGGCGGCGGCAGCGCGGCCAGCAACGTGCTCGGGCCGGGCGGACTCGGCAGCGGCATCAACAACTCGCTCGGCGGCACGCGCGGCGGCGCGGGTCTCGGCGACGCGTACGGCGTCGGCGGCATGGGGACCAGAGGAACTGGCGCGGGCGGCGGCGGGAACGCGCTTCGCATCGGCGGCCTCGGCACGCACGGCTCCGGCCACGGCCGCGGCGGGTACGGCGAGATCGATCTGGGCGGACGCGGCAAGGACGACACCGTCTTCGTGCCCGGCCACACCACGGTCGTGGGCGGCCTCTCGCGCGAGGTGATCAACCGCGTCATCCAGAAGCACATGAACGAGATCAAGTACTGCTACGAGAAAGAGCTCTCGAAGGATCCGGGCCTCTACGGCAAGATCACGGTCCTCTTCATGATCGAGGGCACCGGCCGCGTGGGCGAGGCGCTCGTGCAGCAGACCACGATGGGGTCGGAGCCGGTCGAGAGCTGTATCATCAACCACGTGCGGCGGTGGATGTTCCCCTCGCCGCAGGGCGGCGGCACCGTCCAGGTGACGTACCCGTACGTGTTCAAGCCGAGCGGCCAGTGATTTTTCTGCTCCTGGCAGCGGCCGTGTCCGCGGTGCCTGCGAACGGCGTCGACGAGCCGCCCCGGCGCGGCACGTACACCGAGGTTTCGCTCGGCGTCTTCACCGCGATGGGCGGCAGCCAGCCGTTGTCGAACGGCCAGCCGTACATCGGGATGACGCTGGGGCGCGAGATCGGCCAGCAGACGGCCGTGTTCGCGTCGCTCGGAATCGGCGCGGCGAGCGCGTCGTGCTACCAGGTCAATTCGCGCCCCCCGGGCGACTGCCTCGCGGCCGACTCGTTCGGCGCCACGTTCGTCGAGGGCGGGTTGTCGTACGGGTTTCCCGTCGGGCTGCGGTCGCTGCTTTCGTTGAAGCTGGTGGGCGGATTTACCGACCTGAGCCCGGGGCCGGTGCGCAACGGGACGAGCGTTCCCGATCACCTGCCGGGGTTCCACCTCGGCGCGGGCGCGGCGCTCGATTACGACACGCACCTCGATCACTTCGCGGTCGGCATCGACGCCTTGTTGCGCTACACGCTCGCCAGGTACACGCCGGCGGGCGGCTCTTCGCAGACTCTCGGGCTGCCGTCGCTCGCCGTCATGCCCCGGATTCGTTACGTCTTTTGAGGCGCTTTCGGCGCGCCTGCCCGAATGGGGCCGGCTGTTCGACGCGCGTTCGTATGGCGCGTTCATCGAGACGCTGCGGACGGAGCTTCTCTTGCGGGGCGAGCCGTTCGAATTGCACGACGATTACGCGCGGATCGCGGAGTCGTGGGATCTCGCGCTGCTCCCTGTGGCGCACGCGTGCCCCTCGGCCGATGCGGGCTGCATCCGCGCCGAGCTCGAACGGCGATTTGCGGAGGAAAAACTGGGCCGCGAGCTGGACGCGGTCCGCGGTGACTTCGCTCGCGCCCGCTCCGTCCTGAAGCTGCGCGTGCAGCGCGGGCCCGCTGCGATTTCAGCGCCGATCGCAGGCGATCTGCACGCCGCGCTGGTGCTCGATCTGCCGAGCTTCGTCACGCCGGTGCGCCCCGCCGACCTCGCTGCGTGGGAGAAGCCGGCTCCGGAGCTGATCGGAATCGCGGTGGAGAACGTGAAGGCGCAGGAGCACGTCGAGCTGAACCCGATGGAGATCGCGGGAGCGCGGATCTACGCGGTTTCGGGAAAGTCGGTGTTCGTGGCGACGCTGGGGCTGGCGGCGGACGAGCTGCTCGGGAAACCGACTCCGTTCGGCGCGCTGGTGGCCATGCCGAGCGGGCACATTCTGTTGTGTCACTCGATCGCGGATCGCAGGTCCTTGCGAGCGCTCGAGGCGATGGCGGCCGGCTCGCTGCAGGCCTTCGAGGCCGGCCCGGCGCCTTTGTCGCCGGACTTGATGTGGAAGCGCGGCGACCATTTCGTGTCGCTGCCCGTCCGGCGCGAGAATGGGGAAGTGAAGTGCGAGATTCCGCGGGTGTTCGATGAGGAAGTGGTCAGCAAGCTTTAGTCTCGTCGCCGTCGTCGCCTGCGCCCATGCGCGGCCGGACATCGCGGCCGTCCTCGACGATTTTCACGACGCGGCGGCGAAGGCGGACGAAGCGCGGTACTTCGGCCACTTCGCGGCCGACGGCGTCTTCCTCGGCACCGACGCGACCGAGCGTTGGGATCTGCCGGCCTTCCGCGCTTTTTCGCATCCGTATTTCGCCAAGGGCAAGGCCTGGTCGTTCCACGGCGTGCGACGGCACGTGACGGTCCGCGGCGACACAGCCTGGTTCGAGGAAGACCTCGAGACGCCAAACCTCGGGCCGGCCCGCGGCAGCGGCGTCCTCGTCTGGAGCGGCGGCCGGTGGCTGATCGAGCAGTACGTCCTCTCGATCACCGTCCCCAACGACAAGTTCAAAGCCGTGAAGGAACTTTTGGATCACTGAGATCGGGACGATCCCTCAGCGAATCAGACCTGATAGAAGCGCTGCGGTGCGACCGCCGAGACGGCGAGCCTCGTTTGCCGCCGACTCCGCGCATTGCCCGGACATCGCCGCGATCTGAACGGCTGCGGCCGCCTCGGTGGCCTCCCCGCGAGCGATTGCGAAGACCCGCCGGCGATCTGCGGGAGCAACGCGTCCGTTTGCTTCGGCGATGTTCAGGCATGCGCTCTGCGCGGCGCGCATCGCCTGATCTCGCAATTTCGGGTCGCGAATTCCCGCATTGCGAACCACGCGCAACAGCTCGCAAGCCACCTGCCACGCAATGAGCTTTTCGTGAAGTAACACAGGCGTCTCGTTCGGCATCGTTTCGGCCTCCTCAAAAATCGCCGAAGGCGGGAGGCCGAAACGATGCCGGACAGACGACGGCCCGAATCCAAAAGCGCGAGCGCAGCGAGCTAGATCTCGATCCGATGCAGGCGCCAGTGACAGGGCCGAAGGCCCTGGCGCGCGCCTGCTCCTTCTCCTTCTCTTTCTCGTTTTCCTTCTCGTACTTCGGAAGGTGTCCCCGGAAGGTGTCCCCGGAAGGTGTCCCCGGAAGGTGTCCCCAAATTACTTTTCCTTGCCGCGCATTGCCTTGAGCATTTGTTTCAGGTTGTCGCGGTCGAAGTCGGTGGCGTACGAGAATTCGCCGCCGTTCTTGAGCCATTCGCCGCCGTCGATGGTGAGGCAGTCGCCGGTGACATAACCGGCGCCGTCGGACAACAGATATGTCGCTGCGTCGGCGATCTCGCGGGGCGTTCCGAAACGCTTCAACGGAATCCGGTTCCGCGCCATCTCTTCCAGAGACGGGTCGGGCATCAGCCGTGAAAACGCGCCTTCGGTCGGCACCGGGCCGGGCGCGATCGCGTTGACGCGGATTCCGTACGCCGGCGTACGTGGTGACGATGTTGACGATGGAGCCCTTGCGCCCCTCGATCATCTTCCGCCCGAACGCGCTCGTGCAGTGGAACGTGCCGTTGAGCACGATGTCCACGACCGTCTTGAACCCGTTCGACGTCAGGTCCTCGGCCGCGGCGAGAAAGTTCCCGGCGGCGTTGTTGACGAGCCCGTCGACCCGGCCAACTTTCGTAGCCACTTCCTGCACGGCGCCGAAGTCGCGGATGTCGCAGGAATAAGCGGTCCCTCCGATCTCGGCGGCGACGGCGTCGACCTTCTCTTTCCGCCGCCCGATGACGACGACATGCGCGCCGAGCGAGGCGAACCTGCGCGCCATCTCCGCCCCCAGCCCGCTGCCGCCTCCGGTGACCACGATGGTGCGGCCCGCGAGCAAGTCTGCTTGGAACATCCCCGTCCTCCCGGTAGAAGGAAGCGCACAATGCTGTCTGACAAGCTTTCGATCAAGCCCGGCGACACCTTCGCCCTCGAGCGCACGTTCACCGAAGCGGACGTCAAGACGTTCACCGAGATCTCCGGCGACCGCGGCGAGCATCATCTGCAGCACGATGCCAAGGGCCGGCTGATGTTGCAGGGCCTGCTCACCGCGACGCTGGCGACGCAATTCGGCGGCTCGATCGACTACCTCGCCACCGAGATGACCTTCCGCTTCCACCGGCCGACGTTCGCCGGCGACACCATCCGCTGCGACGGCGTCTGCGAATCGGCCCGCGACGAGCCCGGCCGCCGCTGGTACACCTTCCGCTTCACGATGAAGAACCAGGTCGGCAAGGAAGTCCTCACCGGCACCGTCAACGGAATGGTCCTGACATGATCCTGGCGCTGCTGCTCTCCATCGCCACCGCGACGCAGGGCAGGCTGGTCGTGCTGGTCGTCGTCGATCAACTGCGGCTCGCCGATCTCACCTGGCTGGCGCCGGAGCTCGGTCCGAAAGGTTTTGCCGGCCTGGGCCGTCCCACGCCAATGCGCTACGAGACGGTCGTCACCGAGACCGCCGCCGATCATGCCGTCCTCTCGACCGGGACCTACGCCGACCTCAACGGCATCGTCGGCAACCGCTTCTGGGAGAACGGCCGCGAGCACCAGTCGGTCGAGGACCCGAATTGCCCGGTCTGGGGCACGCCTCGGGAAGGCCGCAGCGCGTCGCTCCTGCGCGTCCCCACCGTCGGTGACGCCTGGAAGCTGAACACCGACGGAGCGGGGCGCGTGGTCGCGGTCTCGGTCAAGGACCGCAGCGCGCTCTTCCTCGCCGGCCCGTCGGCCGATCTCGCGCTCTGGTTCGAGCTCGACACCGGCGAGTTCGCCTCCACCACCTGCTACGCGCCGGGTCCGCCGCCATGGCTTCCGCAGCATCCGGCGGCGCCGTTCGCCGATTGGAACTGGGGACTTTCGCGCCCCGACGCGATCGCGCGCCTGGTCCCCGAGGAGCGAGAGACCGGCGCCGTCCCGCGGTATGAGCTCGGTCCGGCGTTCCCGCACAAGATCGTTCCGGGCAAGCACTTCTTCGAAGCCGTCCGAAACTCGCCCGCCTCGACGACGATGGCGATCAAGGTCGCCAAGGCGGCGGTGCAGGGGATGGCGCTGGGCCAGAGCGGCAAGACCGACTTCCTCGCGCTCGCCGTCTCAGCCGTCGACGGCGTCGGCCACCAGTTCGGCTCGCTCGCGCGCGAGCGGGTCGACACCATCCTGCGCGCGCACGACGAGCTCGGTACTTTTCTCGACGAGCTGCGAGCGAAACTCGGCCCGCGCTTGTCGGTGGTGCTGACCGCCGATCACGGCCTGACCCCGATGGAGTCCGACCAGAAGCGGCTGCGTGTCGCGCAGGGCGGAACCGAAAGCATCGACGCCCTGACCGAGAAGCTCAACCGCTTCCTCGACGAACGCCTCGGAGCGCGCCGCGAGGGATGGGTCGGGACCATCGACGGCAGCACGGTGACGCTGCGGCCGCCGTTTCCGCCGCGCACCGTACAGCTCGCCGTGGAGCTGCTGCGCCGCGAGCCCGGATTCTGGCGGGTGGTGCCGTTCACCGAGATCGACGCGTCCGAGCCGGTCGTGCGCCACGCCTACTATCCGGGCCGCAGCGGCCAGATCCTGCTCGTCCCGCGCCCGCTCTGGA
>VBLM01000362.1 GCA_005879095.1 Deltaproteobacteria bacterium | reverse complement strand
GCGATGGGCATGATGACCGGCGTTCTCTCCAGCCGGACCGGCCTCGATCTCGACGCCGAATTCCTCGCCCTCGCGCCGCGCGTCGCGGCCGGTCTCGCTTTCGCCGCCGTTTTCGCCTGGCTCGAAGTCGGGCGGATGGGCGCGCTGGCCGCGCTCGCTGCCGACGCAGAAGGGCTGATCGAGACGCCGGCGGTGGCGGAGCCCGTGGTCGAGGCGCTCCCCGTTCCGGACGATCAGTGAACCTCGACTGCGCTTGAATGCGGCTGGCTGAGCGGCAGGTCGACGAGGAACGTCGCGCCCTCGCCCGCCTCGCTCTGGACGCGGATGTTGCCGCCGTGCGCATCGACGATCTGCTTGGTGATGAAGAGCCCGAGGCCCAGCCCGCCGTACTCGCGCACCGAGACCGCGCGGGCGAATCGCTCGAAGATCCGGGCCTGCTGTTCCTCCGCGACGCCGATGCCGTGGTCGGAGACCTGGACGCGCGCGCGCAAGCCCTCGCGGCGGACCTTGACCTCGATCGGCTTGCCACGGCCGTACTTGATGGCGTTGACCATCAGATTCGCCAGGACCTGTTCGATCCGCAGCGGATCGAAGTCGGCCAGCACCGGCCCCTCGTCCTCGATGGTGATCACGCAGCCGTTGCGCGCGGCCTCGTCGCCGAGTCGCGCAGCGGTATCGCGGACGACGCTGCGAAGATCGGCGTGCTCCATCTGCAGCTGCACGCGGCCGCCGCCGAGCTTCGAGACGTCGAGCAGCTGATCGACCAGCTTGCACAGCCGCTCGACCGACCGCAGCACCGAGCGTGAAGCATCGTTTTCCTGGACCCGCGCCAGCTGCTGCGCCTGCAGGCGCAGGGTAGTCAAGGGTGTGCGCAGCTCGTGCGCCGCGACGGTGAGGAAGTCGTCGCGCAGCCGCACCGCCTCGCGGGCCTCGACGTACAGCTCGGCCGCCCGTTTCTGCGACGCCTCCGCCTCGAAGCGCGCCGCCCGCTCGCGGACCAGCAACTCGATCCGCTCGTCGTCGGCGCGCTTGCGGTCGTCGATGTCGGTGTCGGTGCCGAGCCACGCCATCAGCTCGCCGTCGCGGTTTCGCTCCGGAAGCGCCCGCAGAAGGTGCCAGCGATGCACGCCGTCCTTCCGCCGGATGCGGGCCTCGCATTGGAACGGCGTCCCTTCGCGCAGCGCGGTCTTCCACTCGGCCCGGCAGCGTTCGCGATCGTCCTGGTGCAGGTAGCTCCACGACTCTTCGGCGGTCATGCCCTCCTCGCCGCCGGTGAACTCGTACCAGCGATGGTTCCAGTACTCGACCTGGCCGTCGGGCAGCGCGCGCCAGACGATCTGCGGAATCGATTCCGCCAGCTGCCGGTAGCGCCGCTCGCTGGCCAGTCTCATGTCGGCCACCTGGATGGCCTGTTCGCGCCGCTCGGCCTCCTGGATCCGCCCGGCCTGCTCCTTGATCTGCGCATTCTTGCGGGCGAGGTCGGCGAAGACCGCGACCTTGGCCCGGACCAGCTCGGCGGAGACCGGCTTGATCAGGTAGTCGGCCGCGCCCACGTCGTAGGCGCGCCTGAGCAGCTCCTGGTCGATGCCCGACGCGGTGAGGAAGATGATGGGAATGTCGCGAGTGCGCTCGCGGTCCTTCATCAGCCGCGCGATCTCGAAGCCGTCCATTCCGGGAAGAAACGCGTCGAGCAGGACCAGCGCGAAATCGCGCTTGAGCAGCTCGCGCAGGGCGTCTTCGCTGGTCGCGGCCTCGACCAGTTCGTAGCCCGGCTGATCGGCGAGGATCGCCCGCAGCGCCGTGAGATTTTCGGGCCGGTCGTCCACGAGAAGGATGGAGACCGGGCGTGGAGCTTCGGGCATCCGCCCATTGTGTCGCACCCCGATGGCGGCTGCACCAGACGGGCCAGCGGTTGTTCGCTATCGAGCGAGTCGCCGGGGTGTGATGGCGTGGGATAGAGCCAGCAACAAATGCCCGATGCGATCGCGGACGCGCGAGGGCCGCGCGCCGCCGCGGCGGATGAACTTGAGCATCGAATCGGCGTCGGCGCGCTCGCCGACCGCGCGCTGCTTCACCGTCAGATTCCGATCGACCAGCAAGAGACCCGTCTCGTCCAGCCAGCCGTCCGGATCGGCAAAGAGCGGAAAGCCCAGCCCGCGCTCGGCGCGCATGTACGCCAGCGCCGCCGGCTCGGCTTGCGCGATGCCGCAGATGGAGACGCCGGCCTTCCGCAGCGCGAGCGTCCTGTCGCGGAAGCCGCGCACCAGCTTCACGCCGGCCGTGTCGTCTGGATTGGGGAAAGACAGCACGACCAGTGGCCCTCTCCCGACGAGCGAGGAGAGCTTCACGGGCCTGCCTGCTTCGTCGAGGAGGTCGAGATCCGGCGCGTGCTCGTCCACTTTCGGGAACATGCTGCGAAATTAGTCACTTGAGAAACCGGCGCACGCTGATTTTTTTCAGCCGGCCACTGATCAGCGTCCAGGTCATCGCCGCGCCGAAGAGCATCGCCGCCAGCGCGAGTCCCACCAGCGCCGGAATCGGCCAGACGGTCGTGCCCGCGCCTTCCGACGCGCGGCCGACGAGCGAGAAAGCGCCGACGATCAGGCTGGCCGCGATCATGCCGGCGAAGAGCAGGAGGCCGAGCGCCTTGATGTTGGTGTTCAGCCGGGTCAGCTCGTCGTTGCGGACGGTGACGTGGAACTTGCCGCCCTCGAGGTCCATCAGGATCTGCGCGAGCTGGACCGGCGTGTCCTGCAAAAAGCCCTGCAGCTGGAGCAGGACGCGCAAAAAACCGCCGCTCATCGAGGAGGGGTTGTAGCGATCGTAAAGCAGCTTCTTGGCGTACGGCAGCGCCACCTCGGTGACGTCGAGATCGGGATCGAGCTGGCGGA
>VBLM01000051.1:2621-5551 GCA_005879095.1 Deltaproteobacteria bacterium | reverse complement strand
AGCGTTCCACCGTTGCGCTGCAAGGCTGCCAGCAGGAAGGCGTCGGCGTCGGTCGCCGAATTGGGAACGAAGAAGGCGGGACCTTCGACGTCCTTTTCCCCCTTCTCCTCGAGGCTGTGCCAGGCGGCGTGGCGGCCCTTGATCGAGAAGTGCTCGTCGACCGGCGCGTTGAGCTCGGTGTGACCCGTCGCGTCGAGCTGCGCGATGGTCCCGTCGGGAGCCAGGCGCAGCGTCGCGTCGGCGTGCGGACCCCGTCCGTTGTCGTGGATGTCGAGGGCGTTGGTGATGGTTCCGTCGGGCGCGGTGGTCAGCGTCGAGTATCCGACGCGGTGGCCAAAGACGATGATGCTGCGGCGGATCGTCTTCGCCTCGGCCCCGGGGACGGGCTTGGACGAGGCGCAGGCGAAAAGGAGCAGTCCGATCACTGTGATTCGCATCACGCCACCTTATCCCACCCTGGATTGCTTCGATCCGACTGGATCGACTACGCTTCCCTACATCGGGAAATTTCAAGGGGGGACCGGGGATGAACTGTAAAAATATCGGGTGGGTCTTTGCGCTGTGTCTTGTCGCGGCGGCGAACGCGGGCGCCGACGATCGTGACGATAACGATCAAGACGAGAACGTGAAGAACTGCGAGGCGAACCACACCAAGGAGTGCGCCGAAGACTGCAAGACCGCGCGCTGCGTGTCGAAGTGCGAGAAGGAAGCGCGCGCCGAGTGCAAGGTCAACGTCATCATCGCCCAGCACGTCTTCAACGGCGGGGTGATCTCGACGCCGACGGATCAGTGCTCGATCGACGAGGAGTTTCAGTGCGCGCGGGGGCAGAACACCAATCCCGCCCCGTGCTCGATGCTCAAGGGCACGGTCGCGAACCGGGCCTTCTTCGGTGGCTCGGTCACCGTCTACGTCATCTGTCCGCGGGTCGTGTTTGGAACCCCGACCTCGAGCAGCACGGTCATCGGCAGCACCTGCAGCGACCCGAACAACGGCAGCTTCACCCTCACCGAGACCAATGCCTGCTCCGGCCAGACCGGGTGCTACGGCCTGATCGCGGTCGCTCCGCCAGGTCCGGACAACGTGTGCGGCGGCGAGACTCCGGTGACCGCGCCTCCGCCCAACGGCGACCCCGGCTGGGATACCTGCACCAGCGGCGGCTGCCCAGACATCTAACCCCGGCGGTCTGGCGATGGCGCAGCGACTCGGACCCTACGAGATGCGCTCGCTGCTGGGCAGCGGCGCATCCGGCATCGTGTGGCGCGCGCGCGACACCCGCATGGGCCGCAACGTCGCCATCAAGGTGCTCGACGCCGGCGTGGTCCAGCGCCGGCCCGAGCAACTGCAGCGATTCGAGCTCGAGGCCCGCGCCGCCGGCGGGCTGAACCATCCCAACCTCGTCACCGTCCACGACTTCGGCCAGCAGGACCAGACGCGCTACCTGGTGACCGAGTTCCTCGTCGGGCGAACGCTGCGCGCCGAGATGGACCCCGGCCCGATCGAGGCGCGCAAGGCGATCGACTACGCGATCCAGATCGCCCGCGGCCTCTCGGCGGCGCACGAGAAGGGCATCCTCCACCGCGATCTCAAGCCCGACAACATCTTCGTCACCCGCGAAGGGCGGGTGAAGATCCTCGACTTCGGCATCGCCAAGCTGTTCGAGCCGGAAGCCCGCGCCAAGCTGCTCGGCGAGGGTCGCGGCCTCACCGCGCCCGGGGTGGTAGTGGGTACGGCGCAGTACGTCTCGCCGGAACAGGCCCGCGACCTGCCGCTCGACCACCGCTCGGACCTCTTCTCGCTCGGCCTGGTGCTGTTCGAGATGCTGTCGGGAACCCGGCCGTTCCTCGGCAAGACGCCGGTCGAGGTGATGACCGCGATCGCCCGCGACGAGCCGGAAGAGCTGACGTATCCGGGCGAGCGCATCCCGGGGCTCGACGCGATCGTCCGGCACTGCCTGGAGAAGGCGCCGGAGCGGCGGGTGCAGTCGGCGCGGGACCTCATCTTCCAGCTCGACGGGCTGACCGGCGCATTCTCGCCGGACGCGGTGACCAATCCCGGCGGGCCGCCGCCCAAGCCGCGGCCGCGGTGGGTGGCGGCAGCGGTGATGGCCGCGCTGGTCGCCGCGCCGGTGGCGTCGTTCTTCTTCGGCCGGCGCGCGTCGGCGACGGTGTTGCAGTCGTTCCACAAGTTGACGTTCCGGCGCGGCACGGTGTTCTCGGCCCGCTTCGCCCCCGACGGCCAGACGGTGATCTACGGCGCCGGATGGGACGGCGAGCCGCAGCAGCTCTTCTCGACGCGGCCGGAGAGCCCGGAGTCGCGCGCGCTCGGGGTTTCCAACGCGAAGATCCTGTCCATCTCGTCGGCGAACGAGTTGGCCATCCTGCAGGGAATTCCGGTCGGGACGCTCTCGCGCGTGCCACTCGCCGGCGGCACGCCACGCGAGTTGATGGAGCAGGTCTTCGAAGCCGACTGGGCCCCCGACGGCCAGTCGCTGGCGGTGGTCCGGCGCCTGCAGGGAAAGTTCGTACTCGAATACCCCGGCGGTAAAAAGCTTTACGAAACGGGCGGTTGGATGACCGGCGTCCGCGTTTCCCGGGACGGCGAGCGGGTCGCGTTCATCGATCATCCGGCGAGAGGCGGGCTGCGCGGCACGGTCGCGGTGGTCGATCGGGCGGGGACGAAGAAGAGCCTCGGCCGCGAATGGACCACGACCAGCGCCACCCAGGGCCTGGCCTGGTCGCCGGCGGGGAACGAGATCTGGTTCACCGCCGGGACCGTCGCGGGCGCCACCGCCGTGCACGCGGTCGATCTCGAAGGCCGCGAGCGCGTCGTCCTTCCCTCGACCGGGAACCTGACGCTCCAGGACATCACCGCCGGCGGCCACGTGCTGCTCAGCCAGTCGTCGCACCGGATGGTGCTGATGCTCGCCAAG
>VBLM01000051.1:1771-2423 GCA_005879095.1 Deltaproteobacteria bacterium | reverse complement strand
CCGGCGCCGGCGACCCGGTCAAGGTCGGGCTCGGCGGGCTCACGCTGGCGGGCGATCCGCTCTGGTTCCCGAATGGCAAGTCGCTCCTTCTGCGCGGTCACGAGGAGAAGCAGAAGGACCGTCTTTGGGCGCTCGCCCTGGCCGGCGGCGCGCCGCGGCCGCTGACGCCGGAGGGGATCGGCGGCGTGGATCTGATCTCGCCGGACGGCAAGCTCGTCGCGGTGGCCGATCCGGCCGGCAAGCTGACCCTCTATCCGGTCGATGGCGGCAATCCACGGCCCCTCCCCGGCGCCGACGCGGCCGATACGCCGATCGGCTGGAAGTCGGACGGAAGCGCGATCTTCGTCTACCAGCCGCGCGAAAAGCCGTGCCTGGTACGCATGATTCATCTAGGGACCGGCGCGCGCACGCCGTGGAAGCCGCTCACGCCCGCCGATCCGGCAGGGGTCGGCCCGATCATCTACGCGCACGTCACCGGCGACGGACACTCGTACGCGTACAACTACGAGATCAACCTTCATGATCTCTATCTCGTGGACGGGGTACACTGACGTTTAGTGACGTTGGCGTCAGGCGAGCGACTCGGGCCCTACGAGATCATCGGTCAGCTCGGCGCGGGATCGATGGGCGTCGTGTATCGCGCCCGCGACAC
>VBLM01000051.1:0-1714 GCA_005879095.1 Deltaproteobacteria bacterium | reverse complement strand
GGCGTGCTCAGCCATCCCAACATCGTCGCCATCCACGACGTCGGCGAGCACGCGCAGCTTCCGTATCTCGTCTCGGAATTGCTGGAGGGGCAGTCACTCCGCGAAGAGCTGCAGCCGGGAAAGCCGCTGCCGCCGCGGAAAGCCATCGAGTACGGCCTGCAGATGGCCCTGGGGCTCGCCGCGGCGCACGAGAAGGGGATCGTCCACCGCGACTTGAAGCCGGAGAACCTCTTCGTCACCCGCGACGGGCAGCTCAAGATCCTCGACTTCGGCCTCGCGCGCTTGATCGAGCCGGTGGGCGGGCCGGCGCACAGCGCGTCGACGATCCGAAATCTGAAAATCGGTGGGACCCAGCCGGGAACCGTCCTCGGTACGGTAGGCTACATGGCGCCGGAGCAGGTGCGCGGGCAGCCGGCGGACCATCGGTCGGACCTCTTCGCGTGCGGTGCGATCCTCTACGAGATGCTCGCGGGCCGGCGCGCGTTCGACGGGCAGTCGGGCGTGGACGTGATGGCGGCGATCCTCTCCGACAAGCCGTCCCCGCTGCCGCGCGACGTGCCGCCCGGCCTCGAGCGGGCGGTCTGGCGTTGCCTGGAAAAATTGCCGGAGGAGCGGTTCCAGTCGGCGCGCGATCTCGCCTTCCAGCTCGAGGAGCTGAGCCACGCCACGCCGGCGCTGGCGAAGCCCGTGAGCCCGCTGAAAGCAGCAGTGCTCTGGGCGGCGCTGGCGCTGACGGGGATCGCGGCCATCGGCACGTTTTTTCTCGGCCGGCGCACCGCGGATTCGGGTCAGCCGTCCTACCACCAGCTCACGTTCCGCCGCGGCACCGTCTCGGCGGCGCGGTTCGCTCCGGACGGCCAGAGCGCGGTGTACGCCGCGGCATGGCAGGGGACCCCGCACGAGGTGTTCGTCACGACCCAGCGCAGTCCCGAGTCGCGGCGGCTCGAGCTGCCGCCGGCGGACCTGCTCGCGCTCTCGTCGAAGGGCGAGATCGCGGTCCTGCTCCGGCGCCGTCAGATGGACGGCGAGTCCGCCGGGACGCTGGCGCAGGTCGCGTTGTCGGGCGGGCAGCCTCGCGAATTGGCCGACGACGTCGAGGCCGCCGACTGGTCGCCGGACGGGACCTCGCTCCTCCTCGTGCGACGCGTCCAGGGCCAGAGTCAGCTCGAGCTCCCGGCTACGCACATTTTGTACAAAACGTACGGAACGATCGCTTATCCGCGCGTGTCGCGAGACGGCATGCAGGTGGCGTTCGTCGACCGGCCCAGGCGCGGCGACGAGTCGGGCGCCATCGCGGTCGTCGAGAAAGGCGCCGTCCGCAAGCTGACCGATCTCTGGCCGATCGCGAACGGCCTGGCCTGGAACGGCGCCGAGATCTGGTTCACCGCTGCCGAGCCGGGGTCGGCGCCCGCCCTGCGGGCAGTGACGCTCTCCGGAGAGCAGCGGCTGGTCGCGCGCGTGACGGGCCGGATGGCGCTGCACGACATCGCGCCGTCCGGTCAGGTGCTGCTCGCCCGCGAGAGCGCGCGCGCCGGCCTGATCGTCGCAACCGCCGGCGGTGAGGAGCGCGTTCTCGCCTGGTTCGACGGCTCGCTCTTGAGCGACCTTTCCGCTGACGGCAGCGCGGTCGTCTTCGTGGAGTCCGGCGGCGAAGCCGCTACCCATGCGGTTTTCTTGAGGAAAACGGACGGTTCGCCGGCGGTCCGGCTCGGCG
>VBLM01000357.1 GCA_005879095.1 Deltaproteobacteria bacterium | reverse complement strand
GCTCGGTCAAAAGCGTTTCTGCCGGAACCCGCGCCGCCATTTCGTCGAGGCGCCGCAGATAACTTCGATAGAGCGGTTCCAGAGCTTCAGCTAACGTCATCCCTTCGTCAGCTGCTCGATCTTCTGCTCCAGCTCCTGGATGCGTTTCTGCAGCCGCTCGATCTCCGCCTTCGCGGCCGGACCCAGGACGTCGAGCGCCTGCTTGACCGCCGAATCGACCTTGCCGCGCAGCTCGTCGACCGCTTCCTCCGGCTTGCGGAACATCCCGGTCACGCGCGCGGAGAGATCCTCGCGGATGCTCTCGGTCTTGCTCTTCAGCTCCGCCACCTTGCCGACCAGCGTTCCCGCCTTCTCGGCGTAGAAGCCCGCAACCGCTTCACCACCGTGGCGGATGATCTCCCGCAGCACGCCGAGCGGCATCTGCGACCGCTTCTTCTCTTCCTCGAAGATGATCTGCGCCAGCGTGACCGAGGTCAGGTCTTCCTTGGTGCGGTTGTCGATGATCTTCACCTCGGCGCCGCCCTTGATCATCTGGGCGATCTCGTCGAGCGTGACGTACCGGCTCTCGACCGTGTCGTAGAGCTTTCGGTTCGTATACCGCTTGATGACCTTCGGTTCCTTCTTCTCGGCCGGCGCGGAGGGCGATCCGGCCTCGGGCGCGGAATTCGGCTCGTGCTCGCTCATGCTGGAAACTCCACCGGTTTGCCGCGCAAATGACGCGAAGCGTCCGTCATTCCCCCACAGGTGACGGTGTGTGTCAAGGAGGCACCCGCAGGCCGGATTTCTTCGGACATTTCCTTGTCACGGAGAGGGCCCGCAAGCGAGAATACTACTGTGGTCGTTCAATGTCCGACATGTCAGTCGAAATTCCGCATCGCCGATGACAAGGTGACGGACCGCGGCGTGCGCGTTCGCTGCACGTCGTGCAAGAACGTCTTCCAGGTCCGCAAGCCGGGTGCGTCATCGAGCGAGCCCGCGCCCGGCCCGGGCCATACGATGGATCTGTCCTCGCTCGGGGCGGCCGCGGTCGCGCGTCCCGCAGCCCGTCCAGGCGCCACTTCCCGGCCGGCCCCCGCCGCTGCGCGTCCGGCCGGCGCTTCGCGCCCCGCGCCTGCCCGGCCCGCTTCCACGGCCTCTCGTCCCGCCCCGGCCACGGCGGCGCGCAGCCCGAACGGTACCGCGCGCCGGCTCGAGGCCGACGACCTCTTCGGCATGGCCGAGTTGACCGGCGAAGCGCCGCTGGCCGACATCGCGCCGCCCGCCTCGTCGAGGCCGCCGACGGGCCCGGTTTCAAAGCCCGCCGCGGCGAAGCCGATGCCGAACTTCGACGACATCGACATCGAGGTGAACGACGAGCCCTCCGGGCCGCCGCCGCCGAAACCGCCGACGGGGCCGGTCAAGGCGAGCCGCCCGCCGCCGCCACCCGCCGAGGAGCCGCCTTCGCCGGCGGCATCCGAAGAGACCGCAGCGGCGGCCGACGACGCCTCGACCACGCTCGGCGCGTTCAAGGGCGCCGAGCTCAAGGACCCGTTCGAGGGAATGAACCTCGGCGAGGCCGGTCCCGGCGCAATCGATTTCGCCGGGCAGCCGAAGAAGAACAAGGTCGGCGAACCCGCCACCGCCGCCCGGACCGAGCCCGCTCCGCCCGCGGTGCCGGAGATTCCGCCCGGCCGCGACCTGGTCTCGAGCGCGCTCACCGGCCTGGTCGGCGCCGCGCTCGCCATCGCGGTGGTCATCGTCGCCGCGCTCTCCGACGACAACGCCGCCGGCTGGCTCGGCTTCGGCCGCGGCAGCGAGATCGTCGCTACCCGCGTGGTCAGCGGCCTCTACGACACCGCCTCGGGAAAGCCGGTGTTCTACATCCGCGGACGGGTCGAAAACCGCAGCCAGAAAATGCGCGGTCCCATCCGCATCACCGCCGAGCTCGTCTCCGACGGCGCCGCCGAGGCCAAGGCCGAGTCGATCGCGGGCGCCGAGCCCACCGCCGAGGAAGTCTGGTCGCTGCGCTCGTCGGCCGACGTCGACAAGCTCAACCGTTCGCTCGAAGTCACCCAGACCGAGCGCAAGGTGGCGCCGGGAAAGAGCCTGCCCTTCTTCGCGGTGATCGCCGATCCGCCGCCCGACCTGCAGCGCCATCGCCTGCACGTGAAGGTCGAGTCGGTGGACGCCTGGGTCCCGCCTGCGCCGAGGAAGGGAAAGTAGCGATGGACGCCGCCCAGCTGGCGCGCGCGCTCGCCTCGCTCGAGGCGGGCGACATCCGCTCGCGCAAGGCGGCGGAGCTGCTGGTCGAGCTGGAGCCCGAGCTGGCGGTCGACCTGCTCTCCGAGCTGATCCGGCGGGCCGATCGGCGCACCGACCCCGAGGCCGCCGCGCTGGAGGGCCTGTTGCGCGCGGTCCGTGAGCTGCTTCCCGAGGAGCGCATCGATCTGCTCTTCCGCGCCGCCGAGGCCGACCTCGAAGTGCAGGCGCTTTTCGCCCGCACCGAAGCCTCCCGCTCGTTCGATCACGACCGCGAGGAGTGGATCGACCGCGAGATGCGCGCCCGCACGCTGGGCGAACGGCGCGCGCTGGCCCGGACGCACGACCGCGACCTGTTGGCGCGGCTCGCGCAGGACCCCGATCCGACGGTGGTCAAGCACATCCTGCAGAACCCGCGCTGTACGGAGCGCGAAGTGCTGCTGGCGGCCTCGCGCAGACCGCAGCGCGCCGAGGTGCTGGAGGAGATCTTCCGCTCCCGCCGCTGGTCGGCAAACCGCCGCGTGCGCCGCGCGCTCGCGCTCAATCCGTACACCCCGCCGTCGCTGGCGAGCGCGGCGCTGGCGCTGCTGACCGCCCCCGATCTGCGTGAGGTGGCAGGAAATCTCACCATCGCGCCGGAAGTGCGCGTTCAGGCGCGGCGCCTGCTGGGGAATCGACTCGGCGAATCGTGAGGTGATTACTTCTTGTCGGCCGGCGCCTTCTGCTCGGCGGGAGGAATCGCTTCCTTCTTCGGCGTCACGTCGATCTCGTCGTTGCCGGAGACCGAGCGCTTGAAGTTCTTGAGGCCCTTGCCCAGCGCGTCGCCGAGCGCCGGTAGCTTGCTGGCGCCGAAGATGAGCATGATGACGAGGAAGATGAGGAGCAGCTCGCCAAAGCCGAGGTTCATCGTCCGGTGACCTTAGCACGGCCGGTCATCTGGGGACATCGGGGAGCGTCGTTCGAGGCTCCCGAGAATACGCTGGCGGCCTTCCGTCTGGCGCGCGAACAGGGTGCAGACGGGGTCGAGCTCGACGCGCAGCGCTGCGCGTCGGGGGAGATCGTAGTGATGCACGACGAGTCTCTCGGACGGACGACCGGCTTTGCCGGGCTGGTTACCGAGACGGCCTTTTCCGTCATCCAGACACTCGACGCCGGCCGTGGCGAGCGGGTTCCCCTGTTGTCGGACGTGCTCGAGCAGGTTCCGATCCGGATCAACGTCGAGCTCAAGTGCGACCGCGCCAACGACCGCGGTTTAACGGCCGAAGTCGTCCGCCTCGTCCGCGAGGCGGGTGCGCAGGATCGGGTGCTGCTCAGCTCGTTCAACCCTTTGTGCCTCTTGCGCGCGCGCCTTTTCGCTCCCGAGATACCGCGGGCGCTGCTCTTCGAATCCGAGCAGAAATGGTGGCTACGCTCAGCGCTGGCGGCGCCCCTTCTGGCCGTGAACTCGCTCCATCCGGAGCACGTACTCGCTACCCCCGACCGCATCCGCCGCTGGCGCCGCCGCGGCTACGCCGTCGGCTGCTGGACCGTCGACGACCCTGACCTCGCCGCCCACCTGTGTGAAAGTGGCGTCACCAGCATCATCACCAACCGCCCCGCTCTCATGCTCA
>VBLM01000358.1 GCA_005879095.1 Deltaproteobacteria bacterium | reverse complement strand
CCGCTCACCGTCGTCGTGGGCGCCAACGGTGCAGGAAAGACGAACCTGTACCAGTCGCTGCAGCTCCTTTCCGCCGCTGCGCAGGGCACGCTGGCGCAGACTCTGGCGGCGCAGGGCGGCCTTCCCTCGGCGCTGTGGGCGGGTGAGCGGCGCAAGCAGGAGGCGAACCGAATCCAGCTGTGGGTCGACCTGGAAGACTTCGACTACGAGCTGCAAGTGGGGTTGGTGCCTCCTCCGCAAGGGCCATTCATGCTCGATCCGGACGTCAAGGAAGAGCGGCTGTCGGTGCCTGACGGCGTGAAGCACCACCTCGTCGCCGAACGGCGCGGCCCCAGCGGCTTCTCGCGTGACGCCGACGGAAAGCGAGTCGCGTTTCCGTTCCAGCTTTGGGGCGGCGAATCAATGCTGGCGCAGATCGTCGAGCCGCAGCAGTTCCCGCTTCTCGCCGAGATGCGCAGCCGCGTCTCGCGCTGGCGGTTCTACCATTCGTTCCGCAGCGACGCGGATGCGCCCGCCCGGCAGCCGCAGATCGGCGTGCGCACGCCGGCCCTTTCGCACGACGGCCACGATCTCGCGGCCGCGCTTACCACCATCACCACCATCGGCGACATCGGCGACGGCCCGCTCCTCCGCAGATTCGTCACCGAGGCGTTCTCCGGGGCGACGATCGAGCTGGCCGCCGAGCAGGGCAGGTTCTCCTTCCGTCTGCGCATGCCGGGTCTGCTCCGGCCGCTCGCGCCGTCCGAGCTTTCGGACGGGATGCTCCGGTTCCTCTACCTGCTCGCGGCGCTGCTCTCGGCCCGGCCACCGCCGCTGCTCGCCTTGAACGAGCCGGAGACTTCACTGCACCCGGACATGCTCCAGCCGCTCGCCGGCCTGATCAATGCCGCCGCGAAGCGCGGGCAGGTCTTCGTGGTGACGCACTCCGAGAAGCTCGCCGGCTTCCTGAAAGACGCGACCGTCCGCACTGCGCAGCTTGTCGGCGGCGCGACGGAACTCGCCTAGGCGACTTTCGTGCGCTTCTTGAGCAGCGCGTCGACGCGCTTCGCGAGCTCGTCGAGCTTGGCCGAGATGTCGGCCAGCTCGGCGCGGCTGGCGAAAGCCACCCGACGCCGCAGGCTGTCCGCGGCCGACTCGAAGGCCGCCCGGAGCTTCGCCGGCGCCTCTTCCAGCTTGCCGCGGAACTCCTCGATCGCCTTCACGGCTCGCTTCTCCGCCGCCGTGACGTTCTTCTCCAACTCCCGCACCGTTTCGCTGACCCTTGCCATGTTCGAACCTCCGTTTGACGCGTTGCGCTACGGAGATTCTAAGGGCTAGACGCGCTGTGTCAAATCACTTGAGCGCTTTTTCGACCTCGGCCCGAAGGAACTCGGCGGCGTCGTTCGGATAACCCTGTTTCACCATCGCCACCTTGCCCTCCTTGTCGACGATGAAGACGGACGGGAGGGCGGTCTTGTCGCCGAGATACTGCCGCGCGATCAGGTTGTAGCGGTCCTTCACCACCGGGTACGTGACGTGGTTCTCCGCGACCAGTAGCGCGATCTGCGGCCAGGTGGCCTCTTCCTTGTCGATCGCCACCGAGACTACGCGCAGGCCCCTGTTTTTATATTCAGTAGATAACTGTTGCAGGAAGGGCATCTCCTTCTTGCAGGGCTGGCACCAGGTGGCGAAGAAGCTGATCAGGATCGCCTTCGCGGCCTGGTCGGCGTCGGCCTCGCTGCCGACCATGCTCGAGAGGTCGATCCGCTGCACGCCG
>VBLM01000356.1 GCA_005879095.1 Deltaproteobacteria bacterium | reverse complement strand
ACGAGAGGATGGCTTTGCGCACCTGGTCCAGCGAGGCGTTCGGATGCGCGGCCCAGAGCAGCGCCGCCACTCCGGCGACGTGCGGACTGGCCATGCTCGTCCCGTCGTAGCGCTCGTACTGGCCCGGCGCGGTGGTGGAGAGGATTCCGACGCCCGGCGCAGCCACCAGCGCGCCGCGATCGGAAAACGGCGCCAGAAGGTCGTCCGGCGTCGTCGCTCCCACCGAGAGAACGTTGTCGAGCTTGAGGCTGGCCGGATAACCGGGTTTCGCCGCGGCATCGTTGCCCGCCGCGGCCACGAAGAGGACCCCTTTCTTCCCCGCTCGCTCGATCGCCTTCGAAAGCACCTGACTCGCGCCGCCTCCGCCCCACGACGCGTTGATGATGCGCGCGCCATGGTCAGCGGCGAAATCGATGGCCCGCGCGAGATCGTCGCTGCGGCCGCCCTGCGGCCCGATCGCCCGCAGCGCCATCAGCGAGACCTTCCAGTTCACGCCGGTGACGCCGACACGGTTGTCGCCGGTCGCGCCGATGGTGCCGGATACGTGCGAGCCGTGCCAGCGCTCGGCACCGGTCGCTGCCGGGGACGGGTCGGGATCGTTGTCGACGAAATCCCAGCCGTGCACGTCATCGACGAATCCGTCCAAGTCATCATCCACGCCGTTGCCGGCAAGCTCCTGCTTGTTCACCCAGATGTTCGCCTTCAGATCGGGATGGTCGAGCGCAACGCCGTCGTCCACAATCGCGACGGCCACGGCCCGGTCGCCGGTCATCCGCGCCCAGGCTCCGGGAGCGTCGATGGCCGCGAGGCCCCAGAGGTCTTTGTAACGAGGATCGTTGGGCGTCTTGCTGGTCTGGTACATGTAGACCGGCTCGGCGAAGGCGACGCCTGAACGCCGCGATGCCTCTTCCGCCGCGGCGATCGGGTCGGTGCCCGGCTGCAGCGGCACCCGCAGCAGCGGCGCCTCCTCCTGCGGCGCGACTGACTGGAGTGCGACGATGGGCGGGCCTTCCGAGTCGTCGCCGGCGTGCGCGGGCGGCGCGGCTCCGGCCTCGAGCTGGACCAGGATCGAATCGGTGGCGTGAATGCCAGGACGGTCCACACCGCCGCACGCGACCGTCGCCGCGAGAGCTGCCGCCACCGCAGACCGTTTGCGCCGCCACGGCCGAACGGGTGCCGGTTCCTCCGCGTCGAAGAGCGGATCGGTCGGCTCGAACCGCGCGTCGGTATAGCGGAGCGGATCGCCCGAGCCGGCGGGCAAGATTCGTTCGTAGTGCATGTCTTCCCCTGCGCAAACTTGGCCGCGGGATGCGGCTTGCGAGGGGCGATTGCAGCGGCCGTGCCAGAATTTTTCAGAGGGCGCCGTCGCGTGTTCGGTGTGTCAAAATGAGACCGGCGACTCGAAATGGACCCCTACCGCTGGACCGGCGCTGACCTCGAGCTGTGGATTCGCGCGCAGCCGGGTGCGCGGACGACGGAAGTGACGGGCCTTCACGCGGGCGCCTTCAAGATCCGTCTCGCCGCGCGCGCGATCGAGGGCGCCGCCAACGACGCGCTGCTCGATTTTCTGGCCGAGGCTTTGCAAGTGCCTGGGCGGCGATGCGTCCTGGTCAGCGGAGAAACCAGCAGGCAGAAGCGCGTGCGGATCGAATCGCCGGACCGCTCGAACGCCGAACGCGTGCTCGCCAGCTGGCTTCAGACCAGCTCGTAGGCGCGAGCAAGAGCGGCGTCGAGCTGCGCCGGATCGCCGCCGCCGGCCTGCGCCATCTCCGGCTTGCCGCCGCCGCGGCCGCCGAGCGTCTTGGACAGCTCCTTCACCAGATCTCCCGCGCGGTACTTCTTCGAGAGATCGCTGGGGAAGACGGCGACGAGAAGATTCGCCTTCCCGTCCTTCTCGCCGCCCAGCACCACGATCCCGCTCTTCATCTGATCGCGCAGCTTGTCGGCCAACTCGCGCATCGCTTCCGGATCGCCGTTGTCGTGACGCGCCGCCAGCACCTTCACGCCGTGTACCTCGCGCGCTCCCTGCGCCAGCTCGCTGCTCTTCGCGGTCGCCGCCTTGCGCTGCAGCTGCTCGAGCTCGCGCTCCAGCTCCTTGATCCGGTTTGCCGCCTGCTCCGCGCGCGACACGAGGTCTTTCGGCGCTGCCTTCAACGCCGCTGCGGCGCGCGCAAGCTGCTGTTCTTCCTCGTGAACCAGGGCGACGGCCTCCGGGCCCGTGTACGCCACGATGCGCCGCACGCCGGCCGCGATCGCGCCCTCGCTGACGATCTTGAAGAAGCCGATGTCACCCGAGCGCGCGACGTGCGTGCCGCCGCACAGCTCGACCGAGGGTCCGATCTGCAGCACGCGCACTTTGGAGAGCGTCGTGTACTTGTCGCCGAAAAAGGCGATCGCCCCCGACTTCATCGCCGACTCGGGATCCATCACCTTCGTCTGGGCTTCGTAGTTCTCGTACACCAGCTGGTTCACCCGCCGCTCGAGCTGCATGCGCTGTTCGTCGCTCAGGGGCTGGTAGGCGGTGTAGTCGAAGCGCAGGTAGTCGGGCGCCACCACCGAACCGGCCTGCTTGACGCCTTCGCCGAGAAGCTCGCGCAGCGCCCGGTGGAGCAAGTGGGTCGCGCTGTGGTTGCGCCGCAAGCCGGCGCGGCGCTGGGCGTCGACGATCAGCTCGACTTGCTGGCCGACCGTGAGCGACCCTTCCAGCACTTTCGCCTTGTGCACGATCAGGCCGTGCACCGGCCGCTGCGTGTCGAGGATCTGCGCCCGCGAGCGGTCGCTGGTGACGAAGCCGGTGTCGCCGAGCTGACCGCCCTGGCCCGCAGAGATCTCGTCGACGCGCCGGCCATTCACGAGAATTGCCTTCAACGTGGCTTCAGCGGCCACCTGCTCGTATCCGAGGAACTGGTTTTCGCCGACTTCCGCGGCGAGCGATTTGTGCACGTCGCCGATCGCCGCCTCGCCCGAGCCTGCGAAGGAGCTGCGCGCGCGCTGCTGCTCCATCAATTTCTCGAAGCCGTCGACGTCGACCGTGGCGCTCTTCTCCGCGGCGATCACTTGCGTCAGATCGAGAGGGAACCCGAAGGTGTCGTACAGCTGGAAGGCCTGATCGCCCCTGAGATCCTTGGACTTTTCCAGCCATCCCTCGAGCAGCTCGTTGCCGCGGCGAAGCGTCCTCTCGAAGGCCATGGTCTCTTGATTCGTGACTTCAGCGATGAGGGCCTGGCTGGAAAGCAACTCCGAGAAGATCGGACTCATTTCCTGGATGACCTTGATGCAGGCCACCGTCAGGGCGTTGATCGAGCCCAGCATTTCCGCATGCCTGATGGCACGTCGCATGATGCGCCGCAGGACGTAGCCGCGGCCTTCGTTCGAAGGAAGAACGCCGTCCGCGATCAGGAAAGTGGTCGCGCGCGCGTGATCGGCGATGACGCGCATCGAGGATACGTACTTTGCTGCCGGATCGTAGACGCGGTCGGTCACTCGGCTGATCTCGGCGAGGATCGGCCGGAACAGATCCGTGTCGTAGTTCGACGGCACGTTCTGCACCGCGGCCGCCACGCGCTCGAGACCGGCGCCGGTATCGATCGACGGCTTCGGCAGCGGCTGCAGCGGCCCGTCCGCTTCCTTGCGCTCGAACTGCATGAAGACGAGGTTCCAGATCTCCATCGACGAGTCGCTGCCCAGCGCCTCGGCCTGATCGAGGCCGAAGAACTGGTGCGCGTGCGCGTCGATCTCGGCCTGCGTGCCGCCCGCAAGACGGTAGAGATGGATCTCGCTGCACGGCCCGCACGGCCCGGTCGGACCCATCGCCCAGAAGTTGTCCTTCTCGCCGAGCCGGAAGATCCGTTCTTTGCGGACGCCGATCGACTTCCACAGCTCCTCCGCCTCGTCGTCCTCACGGAAGACGGTGACGGCCAGTTTTTCGGCGGGAAGGCCGAGCGTGCGCGTCACGAACTCCCATGCCCAGGCGATGGCGTCCTTCTTGAAGTAATCGCCGAAGGAGAAATTCCCCAGCATCTCGAAGAAGGTGTGGTGCCGCGCGGTGAACCCTACGTTCTCGAGATCGTTGTGCTTTCCGCCCGCGCGCACGCACTTCTGGCTGGAGGCGGCGCGGGTGTAGTCGCGCGTTTCGCGGCCGGTGAAGACGTCCTTGAACTGGTTCATTCCGGCGTTGGTGAAGAGGAGCGTCGGGTCGTTCTGCGGAACGAGCGAGGAGCTCTTCACCCGCCTGTGCCCCCGCTCCTCGAAGAAGCGGAGGAAACTTTCACGAATCTCGGCTGCGGTCCTGGCCATGGGGCCGGGAACATAAGGAAATCCGGCCGGATTGTCAGCCTAGAACGCTATGAACGTCGCGATGCCCGCCTGGAAGTTGTCGACGGCCTTGATCTCGGTGGCCCCGGGCGGCAACTCCCACCGGCGCTGGAAATCGACGCGCAGGTAGAGGGGTCCGAAGATCTTGTAAGCGGCCGAGGCCGCCAGCAGCGAGCGCTCGTCGAGCTTGAACGCGTCGTCGAAGCCCTTCATGTTCTTGCGCAGGTAGTACGCCGAGAGCTTGATGACCTCCAGCTTCGGGAAGGTCACGAACAACCCGAGCGACGCGCCGGCAGGATCGCCCTCGTAGTCCTGGTACAGGCCGCCGATCTGGAGGATGCCGGCGAAACCGAAGGCGAGCTCGCCGTAATAACCCTTCCGATCGATGGCGCCAGGGTCCGCGGCGTTGAGATGCGCATGCTGCGCGGCCACGTACTTCGGGCAGGCCGCGGTGAATTCGGCCGGGCAGGTCCCGATGTACTGCACCCGGCCGAGGTCATAGGTCTGGTCGAAGTACTCGGGAATGTAGCCCGGCTGCATCATCCGGTACTCGAGTCGCGCCTGAACGTTGATGTCGAGGATCGGCACCGGCAGGTAGATGTCGGTGAGGATGCCGGCGTGCAGGCCGTTGCCGGCGCCGGCGATGCGGTTCAGGTCGACATAGGGGATCAGGCTGATGATCGAGTTGTGCAGGAGCTCGAACTCGGTATCGACGCCGCCCGCGAAGACGGAATCGGAGGCGACCAGAGGATTGCCTTTGTCGTCCTGCTGCAACACCGGCACGGTCGTGCCACCCGCGTTGACGTAGTGCCTCGGCGCGGTGCGATCGGTGACCACGGTGGCGCCGACGGCCCAGCCGCGCAGGAACAGGGTGTCGCCGAAGGGCCGAACGTAGGCGCGCCCGCCGATCAGCGCCGGGTCGCCCACCGAGTCGGTCATCGTCTCGAAGCCGAAGAACGTGGTGTTGACGTCGAGGGCGAGGCCGAACTTGGTGTGGTCGAGGTTGAGCGAGTTCGCGTAGCGGTTGACCAGCGTCCCGTGGCCGATCGAGGCGCCCCACATCTGTCCCGCCAGCACGTACACCGGGTCGCGCTTGTGGCCGTAGCGGATGAAGCGGACCAGCTTGAAATAGTCGAGCGGCTCGTCCCAGTCGCGCTTGCGGAGCACGCCGTTGTACGCGATGTCGTCGCGGACGATGCCGGGCTCGGGATAGACGAGCAGGTTGAGCGGCAGGGCGAGACCGAGGCCGACGGGGCCGAGGTTGAACTCGGTGTTGATGATGGTGTTGACGTAGTTGCCCTCGCCGGGGATGCGGTTGAAAGCGAGCCCGAAGAACGCGCCGGCCCTGCCGCTGAAGAGCTGAGAGGGATCGGTGAACGCCTGCGACCCGAGGGCGCCCGCGTTGGGCACGTTCTGGCCGCCAATGCCGCCAGGCTCGGGCGCGGTCTCCTGCGCGGCGGCGGCGGTCGAGAGGACGGCGGCAAGTGCGAGGACGCGCAAGGACATGTCGGCTCCGTTCGGCGGGTGACCGAAGTACGGTACCCAACGCTTCATAAGAGAGCCAAAAAACGACCAGAGCGGCCACACTCACTTGCGGAGAATCAGCGCGCGGAAAAGCTGGGCAAATCCGGCCGGCGCTGTCGCATCGGGCCAACGTGGCGAGCCGATCTCCGGCAGCTCCAGCGCAAGCAGCCGCGAGAGCAGGGGGAATCTGCGCCGCACTTGGTCCGCCGGCGCA
>VBLM01000355.1 GCA_005879095.1 Deltaproteobacteria bacterium | reverse complement strand
GAACCACACATTTCCGCCAGCGATGCATGGACTGAGCCATGCTCGCTAGGTCGCGAAGCGGCGGCACGATCACGGGTAGCGCGGCGACGAGAGTGAAAGGTAAACGTTAGCCTCCTGCCTACCTGGATGGCGGCGTCCGCAACGGGGCGCTTCGGCTGAAAAGTCGCGCAGCCTTTGCGGCGCGATGGTCCCGTTCCCCACTCATGTGCTCGCACCTCCTGGCGCGCAAGAAACGCGCCGCCTGCCGCCCAGGGACTGCTTGTGTTACGAGCAACCCACTGGCGCGGGCCGTGCAAACTCCGGAAACCAGATGAACGCCATCGACTCCTCGGCCGACCTGCTACGCGGTCAAACGGGACATCCGCTCGAAGTCTTCTTCGCGCCTCGCAGCGTCGCCGTCATCGGGGCGAGCGAGCGCGCAGGCAGCGTCGGCCGCACGTTGATGTGGAACCTGGTCACGAATCCCTTCGGGGGGACCGTCTTCCCCATCAATGCAAAGCGGGTCAACGTGCTGGGGATCAAGACCTGGCCCAGCGTGACGGCGGTGCGGGAGAAGATCGATCTCGCAGTGGTGGCCACGCCCGCCTCCAGCGTGCCCGACGCGATCAGAGAGTGCGCGGAGGCGGGAATCCGCGGCGCCATTGTGCTCTCCGCCGGCTTCAGGGAGAGCGGTCCCGAAGGGGTCCGGCTCGAAACGGAAATCCTCGAGGTCGCCCGCGCCGCCCGGATGCGCATCGTTGGCCCGAATTGCCTCGGGATCATGTCCCCGCTCACCGGCCTCAATGCGACGTGTGCCGGGGCCATGGCCCGCAAGGGCGACGTCGCCTTCCTCAGCCAGAGCGGGGCGCTGCAAACCGCGATCCTCGACTGGAGCCTGCAAGAGCACTTCGGGTTCAGCGCCTTCGTCTCCCTTGGGTCACTCCTGGACGTCGGCTGGGGCGACGTGATCGACTATCTGGATCACGACGGCCGGACGAAGAGCATCCTCATCTACATGGAGTCGGTGGGCGACGCGCGCACATTCCTCTCTGCAGCGCGCGAGGTGACGCTACGCAAGCCTATCATCGTCCTCAAAGGTGGACGCAGCGCACAGGCGGCGCAGGCCGCGGCTTCGCACACGGGCGCTCTGGCCGGAAGCGACGAAACGCTCACCGCCGCTTTCCGCCGCACCGGCGTGCTGCGGGTCGACTCGATCGCGGACCTCTTCAACATGGCAGACACTCTCGCCAAGCAGCCGCGCCCGAAAGGCCGGCGGCTGAGCATCCTTACCAATGCGGGGGGACCCGGAGTGCTGGCCACGGACGCGCTGGTCGCGGCCGGCGGCGAGCCGGCCCCGGGAACACCCGTTGACCTCCTTGGGAACGCCGACCCTGAAACCTACGCGAAGGCGATGGAGACGGCCGGATCGGACAAAGAGAGCGACGGGATCCTGGCGATCCTCGCCCCCCAGGACCAGACGGAGCCTACGCTGACGGCGGAACGGCTCAAGCCCTACGCGCACCGCTACCCTGGCAAACCTGTATTGGCTAGCTGGATGGGTGGCGCCGAGGTGGCCGCGGGAAGGCGCGTCCTCTCCGACGCGGACATTCCCACGTTCCAGTATCCCGATACGGCGGCGCGGATGTTCGGCTACATGTGGAAGTACACGTACAACCTCCGCGCGCTGTACGAGACGCCGGCGCTCACCGAGGAAGCCACCCTCGGCCACGAGAAGGCAGAAGCAATCCTGCTCGCTGCCCGCGCCGATCGCCGTACCTTGCTCACCGAGTTGGAGTCGAAGCGTGTCCTCGCCACCTATGGCATTCCCACCGTTGAGACGCGCCTCGCGATTTCCGCCGACGACGCCGTCCGCGAGGCGGAGGCCCTCGGATTCCCTGTCGCCCTCAAGCTGCATTCGCGAACCGTCGCACACAAGAGTGACGTGGGCGGCGTCCAGCTCGACCTGCGCAGCTCGCGCGAGGTGCGCGACGCGTTCGAGACCATCCGCGGCCGCCTGGCGGAGCTCGGCGGGCCGGCCGCCTTCGAAGGCGTCACCGTGCAGCCGATGATCCGCGCGGGCGGATACGAGCTGATCGTCGGCAGCACCGTCGATCCGCAGTTCGGGCCCGTGCTCCTCTTCGGGACCGGCGGCCTGCTCGTCGAGGTGCTCCAGGATCGTTCGCTGGCGCTGCCTCCTCTGAACACGACGCTGGCGCGGCGGATGATGGAGCAAACGAAGATCCACGCTGCGCTTACCGGCTCGCGCGGTCGAGCGAAAGTGGACGGGGCGGCGTTGGAGAAGCTGCTCGTCAGGTTCAGTCAGCTGGTCGTCGAGCAGCGGACGATCGCCGAAATCGAGATCAACCCGCTGCTCGCCTCGTCGGAGCGGCTGATCGCGCTCGACGCGCGCATCGTCCTGCACGGGAGCGAAGTGGCCGATGATCGTTTGCCAGTGCCAGCCATACGGCCTTACCCGACGCACTACACCGGCACGGTCGAGCTGCGCGGAGGCGGCACAGTGAGGGTCCGGCCCATCCGTCCCGAGGACGAGCCGAGAATGGTCCAGTTCCATCGCACGCTTTCTCAGGACAGCGTGTTCAATCGGTATGCGGGGACGCTGAAGCTCGACGCGCGCGTGGCCCATGACCGGCTCGTGCGCATCTGCTTCATCGACTACGACCGCGAGATGGCGCTGGTGGCGGAGCGGACTTCTGCCGACGGCACGCCCGAGATTGTCGCGGTGGCACGTCTCACGCGCCTCGCCGGCACGCCGGACGCCGAGTTCGCGCTGCTAGTGAGTGATCCTCTGCAAGGGCAGGGACTCGGGACCGCCATGCTGCGACGTCTCTTCGACGTCGGACGCGACTGGGGCGTGAAGCGCATCGTGGCGGAGATTCTGCCAGGCAACGTGCAGATGCGGCGGGTGTGCAAGGACCTGGGCTTCAGCTTCGAGGGAGAGACCGGCGCAAGCAAGGAGCTCCGCTGAAGGGCGCATGCGCAGGATCTGCGCTCTTCGTGCACGCACCGGTCTCTGGGAGGACATCGGTGCGGGGCTTGCATGCGTGCTTATGAAAGGGGCTGATTCCGCCCCGCAGGAGGTCGCCATGACCGGTCAGGTCCACTGGCTGCCGTTCGTCATTCTGCTCATCGCCGCGCTCCCCATCGTGTACCTCTGGTTCCGGAACCGGCGCAACGAGCGCAAGTACACCGTCAAGCACCGCCACGTGCGTTGTCGCGCAAGGGGGAACCAGCTGGCGGATTGCACGCTCGTCTGCAATGCGAACACTGGCGAGCCCATCGGCATCAGGAGCTGCAGCGCGCAGCCCGGCGTCGTTCGCTGCGAAAGGGAGTGCCTGCCGCTCTTCGTCAAGGCCGCCTGAAGTCAACGCGAGCAGCCGGTAGACGGAGAGGTGGGTGTCGACGATCGGCAGCCGGCCCTGCTCGGACCAACTCCACTGCGATCGATGCCTCGGGCGCAAACCTTGCGCGAGCGTTCTCTGCGGCGCGGAAGGGCGACGCGCGGCACTCCGGATGCATCGTCGAAGCGCGCAGGGAGCCGAGATGAATCCGAGCGACACATGGATCTGCAGGAGTGTGCCGTGACCGACCGTCCCAAGGTGATCTTCGATGGCAACGAGGCAGCCGCCTCGGTGGCGCACCGCGCGAGCGAGGTAATCGCCATCTATCCGATCACTCCGTCGTCCACGATGGGCGAGTTCGCCGACGAGTGGTCCGCGGCAGGAAACCGGAACATCTGGGGCACGGTGCCCGAGGTGGTCGAGATGCAGTCCGAGGCGGGCGCCGCCGGAACGGTGCACGGGGCGCTACAGGCGGGCGCGCTCTCGACCACCTTCACTGCTTCGCAGGGCCTGCTGCTGATGATCCCCAACATGTACAAGATCGCCGGCGAGCTGACGACGTTCTGCATGCGCGCTCTCCATCTTCGGCGACCACTCGGATGTGATGGCCTGCCGCCAAACCGGGTTCGCCCTGCTCGCCTCGGGATCTGTGCAAGAAGCGCACGACCTGGCCGCAGTCGCGCATTCTGCGACGTTGCGGGCGCGCGTACCGTTCCTTCACTTCTTCGACGGGTTCCGCACCTCGCACGAGCTAGCGAAGATCGAGAAGCTCACCGACGACGACCTGCGCAGCTTGCTCGACGACGAGCTCATCGCAGAGCATCGGCGGCGCGCGCTCACGCCCGACCATCCTGTCTTGCGGGGCAGCGCGCAGAACCCGGACGTCTTCTTCCAGGCGCGCGAGGCCGCAAATCCCTACTACCTCGCATGCCCGGACATCGTACAGGACGCGATGGACGCGCTGTCCGCGCGCGTGGGCCGCCAATACCGGCTCTTCGACTACGTCGGCCATCCCGAGGCTGAGCGGGTCCTGGTGATGATGGGATCCGGCGCAGAGGTGGCCCACGACGCGGTCGACTGGCTGAACGCACGCGGCCACAAGGTCGGACTCCTCAAGGTGCGGCTGTACCGGCCGTTCGCGGTCGACGCTTTCGTCCGTGCGCTGCCCGCGAGCACGCGCAGGATCGCCGTGCTCGATCGCACCAAGGAGCCCGGCGCGGTGGGCGAGCCGCTCTATCTGGACGTGGTCTCCGCGCTGCGCGAGGCGCGCGAAGAGGGATTCACCGAGCTCGACCCTTTGATCATCGGCGGACGGTACGGTCTCTCCTCCAAGGAATTCACGCCGGCCATGACGGTGGGCGTCTTCGACGAGCTCTCGAAGTCCCGGCCCGGACGTCACTTCACCGTCGGCATCGTCGATGACGTGACCCATCTGTCGATCGACTACAACCGCGAGCTGGACATCGAGGGCGAGGACGTGGTGCGGGCGGTCTTCTTCGGTCTCGGCGCCGACGGCACAGTCGGAGCCAACAAGAATTCGATCAAGATCATCGGCGAGGAGACGGACAACTACGCCCAGGGCTACTTCGTCTACGACTCGAAGAAGTCGGGGGCAGTGACCATCTCGCATTTGCGGTTCGGCCCGCGGCCGCTGCGCTCCAGTTATCTAGTGAAGCAGGCAGGCTTCGTTGGCTGCCACCAGTTCACCTTCCTCGACAAGTTCGACGTGCTCGAGTACGCCGCGCCCGGCGCGGTCTTCCTGCTCAACGCTCCGTACTCGAAGGACACGGTCTGGGACCATCTCCCGCGCGAGGTGCAGAAGGCGCTGATCGACAAGCGCATCCGCTTCTATGTCATCGACGCGCTCGCGGTGGCAAACGCCACCGGCATGAAGGGCCGCATCAACACCGTGATGCAGACCTGCTTCTTCGCCATCTCCGGCGTCCTGCCTAAGGACAAGGCCATCGCCGCCATCAAGAAGGGCGTGCAGAAGGCCTACGGCAAGAAGGGCGTCGCCGTGGTCCAGAAGAACTTCGAGGCCATCGATCAGACGCTGGTAAACCTCCACGAGGTGCCGGTGCCGTCGCAGGTCACCTCGCGCTTCTCGCTGCCGCCCATCGTCCCGGATACGGCGCCCGACTTCGTCCGCAAGGTCACCGCCGTGATGATGGCGGGCAAGGGCGATCTGCTTCCCGTGTCGGCGTTCCCGGTGGATGGCACGTTCCCGACCAGCACCACGCGCTGGGAGAAGCGCAACATCGCAGCCGAAATCCCGGTTTGGGACGACGTCCTCTGTATCCAGTGCAACAAGTGCGCGATGGTCTGTCCGCATGCAACCATCCGCGCCAAGGTTTACGACGGCGCGCATCTGGCCGGCGGTCCGCCTACGTTCAAATCGACCGACTTCCGTGGCACCGAATGGAAAGGTTCCAAGTACACCATCCAGGTCGCCGCCGAGGATTGCACCGGCTGCAGCCTCTGCGTGATGGTCTGCCCCTCCAAGGACAAGTCGAATCCGCGACACAAGGCCATCGACATGCATCCCCAGCTGCCGCTGCGGGAAGCAGAGCGCGCGAACTACGAGTTCTTCCTCGACCTGCCCGAAGCCGACCGCAGCAAGGTCCGGCTCGACGTGAAGGGCGCGCAGTTCCTGCAGCCGCTGTTCGAGTACTCGGGGGCATGCGCGGGTTGCGGCGAGACGCCCTACATCAAGCTGATGACGCAGCTCTTCGGCGACCGCGCGCTCATCGCGAACGCAACCGGCTGCACGTCGATCTACGGTGGAAACCTGCCCACCACTCCCTACTGCAGGGACGCGAGCGGCCGCGGCCCCGCCTGGGCGAATTCGCTCTTCGAGGACAATGCTGAGTTCGGCCTTGGCTTCCGGCTTGCGGCGGACAAGCACGAGCAGCAGGCGCGCGAGCTGCTCGAGCGGCTTTCGCCCCGGCTCCCCGGGCAGCTCGTGGCGGACCTGATCGCCGGCGACCAATCAACCGAGCCGGGGATCGCGGCGCAGCGCGCGCGCGTCACGGAGCTGAAGAGGCTGCTGACGACGTTCTCCGACGCGGAATGCGAGAGGCTCGTGCTTCTCGCAGACTATCTGGTGAAGAAGAGCGTCTGGATCGTGGGCGGTGACGGCTGGGCCTATGACATCG
>VBLM01000354.1 GCA_005879095.1 Deltaproteobacteria bacterium | reverse complement strand
TCGGCGCCGACCGACGGCGACGGCGTGACGACGATTTTTCCCGGCCGCACCTCTTCCGGCTGGGCCAGCAGGAAAAAGACGCCGGCCAGCAGGGCGACCGCGAGCGGGAGGCCGAGGTAGAGCAGCCACCGGCGGGGTTTCGGCGGCGGTGGTTTCACCGGCCGCAGCATCGGCGAGCTCCGCAGCATCCGCACGACGCCGGTGCGTTCCTCGGAGAGATCGAACCCGACGGGCGACTCGACTTTCAACTCGTGCGCCGGCGGCTCCGGCTGGGGCCCGGAGATGTCCGCCGGGGGCGGCGGGGGGTTCTGGGGGAGTGGCGGAGAAAAAACAAGCTTTTTTCCTGGCGGCGGCGGCGCGGCCGTCTTCTGTGGCGGTTCGACGTCGGTCGGATCGTCCTCCCCGAACGCGACCGAGACGCCCATCGCCTGGCGCGCGGCGAACTCCTTTTCCGCCTGCACCAGCGCGCCCTCGTCCATCTTCATCGTCGGCAGCTCGTGCGAATCCGGCGGCGGCCGCGGCACGGGTGTCACGCCCTTCGGCGGCGTGGGCGGCGCCACCAGCGTGTCCTTGTCCGGCGCGATGCGGAATTGCTGAGTCGTTTCGCTCGACTGCGCGTCGATGGCATTGAGCAGCGCCGGACCGGGGAACGGGTCGAGCGGTGTGATCCCGAGATCCTGCGCCACCATCCGCGGCAGCTTGCGCCTCGGGTCGGAGGGCGTGACGTCGCTCTTCTCCTCGCCCACCTCGAGCCAGCCGCGCAGCCGGGCCTGCTCTTTTTCCCAGTCCTGCGCGAACTCCTCGCGGATCCACTCGGCGAGCTGGCGATGGCCGTAGACCATGTCGCCGAGGAAGGTGAAGCGCATCAGATCGTCGTGCAGCTCGCTCGCCGCCTGGTAGCGCTGGTTCGGATCGTTGGAGAGCGCCTTGAGAATGACCTTCTCGAGACCTTCCGGCACCGTCCGCGTCACGCTGCGCGGCGCCGGAACGATGTCGTTGCGCACTTTCTCGAGGATGGCGAAGTCGGAGTCGCCGGTGAAGAGCTTCTCCCCGCAGACCAACTCCCAGAGGAGGATGCCGGCCGCGAAGATGTCGCTGCGGCCGTCGATGGGCTGGCCCTTCACCTGCTCGGGCGACATGTAGCTGAACTTGCCCTTGAGGATGCCGGCCTGCGTCTTCTGCAGGCGGCTCTCGGCCTTGGCGATGCCGAAGTCGATCAGCTTCACCTCGCCGTCGAAGCTGACCAGGACGTTCTGCGGGCTCACGTCCCGGTGGACGATCCCCAGCGGGCGGCCGGTAGCGTCGCGCTTGCGGTGCGCGTAGTCGAGGGCCTCGCAGACTTCGGCCACGATCAGGCTGGCTTGCGGGATCGGCATCGGCTGCTGCCGCTTGCGGAAGCGCTCGATCAGCTGGCGCAGATCGCGGCCGGAGATGTACTCCATCGCGATGTAGAGATTTTCGTCGTGCTTTCCGAGCTCCAGGACCTGGACGATGTTGGCGTGGATGAACTCGGCGTCCTCGCCCATGGTGGGGAGGATTTTCTTGATCGCCAGCAGGCGTTCGAACCCTTCGACGCCGAAAGCCTTGGCGACGAACACCTCGGCCATCCCGCCGACGGCGATGCGCTCGAGAAGCAGGTATTTCCCGAACTTGGTCGGCTGGCGCATGGTGACGGACTGGGTGCAGCCCATCAGCGTAGCCTCCAAGTCGCCTTCCGGGCAAGATACGCCGGCATGTACGTCTGCCACGCGTGCAGGAAGGAGATCGACCTCGGCGTGACCGGGACCGCGGGCCGGCGCGACGAGTGCCCGCACTGCCGCGCCGCGTTGCATGCGTGCCTCAACTGCCACGCGTACGACGAGTCGATGCGGTACGGGTGCCGCGAGCCGCAGGCGGAGCCTCCCGCCGACAAGGAACGAGCCAACGCGTGTGAATTGTTTGTTTCGCAAAGGCGAGCGGGGGGCGAAGGAAGAGGACCCTCGGGCGAAAGCCCTCGCCGCCCTCGACGCGCTGTTCAAAAAATAGTGGCGAATCTACGCCACACTTCTCCTTCGCATCGCAACTCGGCTTTGGAGACCCGGCCTCCTGCGGAGGCTCCACCGGCTCTTCATTGTCTTAGCCGCGCACAAATCATTTCGCCGCGGTCGAGCCCCCTTCAGGGGGCTTAACCCCTGGCGAACAGTGCGAATGCTAGACCCGGGCTTTAGCCCGGGTCTCCTGACGAGGGCCCGTGTTCGGCACAAAGCGCGCGATTCGCCTAACTCGTCTCGGTCGCCAGCCAGTCCAGGTAGGCCTGGTAGCCCTGCTCGACCGGGATGGCGAGGACCTCCGGCACTTCGTACGGATGCAACTCGAGGATCCGCGACTTGAGCCGCTCGAAGTGCTCCTGCCGGGTCTTGAAGAGCA
>VBLM01000352.1 GCA_005879095.1 Deltaproteobacteria bacterium | reverse complement strand
CAGCTGCGGAAGCGTGTCGCCGTCGTGCAGGTTGGTGCCGTCGTACAGCGGGTTGTTCGAACCCTGCACCGTCCACGGCTGGCCGAAGAGCAGCCAGCTCTCGTACATGGTGCCGACCAGCGCTTCCTCGGGCCGGTTGATGGGCGGATCGCGATAGCGCCCCGTCTGCTGCGGCGTGTTGTAGAGCGGGTCGGCGGCCGGGTTCTTCTTGTAGCAGGTCATCACCCGCGCGTTGCCGTCCGCGCCCGGATTCGAGAGCCGCACTTTCCAGTACGCGGCGTTGGCGCCGAAGAAGAAGAGCGGCATTCCCTGATCGCGCGCGGATTGCACGGCGTCGCGCTCCTCGCCGGGCCAGTACTCGTCGTGTCCGACGGAGAGGAACGCGCCGCGCGCCAGGAGGCCGTCGAGCCCTTCGCGCGCGACATCGAGGTTGGTGGTGTAGCTGACGTCGTAACCGTTGCGCTCGAGGAAGTGCGCCATCAACGCCTCGTAGCGCAGCATCTGGCCGGCGCCACCGTCGCTGGCGTACGGCCGATCGAAGCTCACCTGCACGGCGAATCCGCCCATCACGCCGTCGTCGGAATCGTAGAGACTCTCGCCGCCCCAGTCGTTGTACGCCTGCGCGGTGGTGACGCTGGATTGGAAATAGAGATCGGCGGGCCGCTGGTCCTTGACCACCAGCGGAATGAGGATGCCGATGTTGTCGCTGCGCACGATGCGAACCAGGAACAGGCCCGAGACCGCATCGCCCGGGACGGTCACGGTGAAGGCCGGCGTCCAGGCGCAGCTGACGAGGCCGGTCGTCTTGTCTTCCGGGCACCCCGGCTGGCTGCCGACCTGCGCGGTGCCGCTCGCGAGCGCGCGCGCCCCGGCGCCGCCGTACCAGCCGATGCGGTAGAGCGTCCACGAAGCGGAGCGCGCCGCGTCGGAGCGGACCATCAGACGCACGGCGTCACCCGCCAGGGCGCTGACGCGGTCGGCGTAGCCTTCGATCTGTTTTGCGTACGGGTTGCTGAAGCCGGAGCGCCAGTTCGGGTCGCCGGCGTGCTGGTTCTCCGCCGGGATCGGATTCACGTATCCCTGGCGATTGCCCGGATAGCGCGGCAGCGGGACGCCGGCATCGGTGCCGCCGTCGGTGCCTCCGGGACCGCCCCCGTCTTGCGGCGTGCCGGCATCGCCGCCGTCGGTCCCCGGCTGGCCTGCGTCGGTTTCGCTCGACGGGTTCCCGCCGTCGCCGCCGCCGTGCCCGCCCGGATCCGCCTGCCGGCAACCCAACACCAACAGCAGCCCCGCCCACCCCCACCACCGCATGCGCCCGAAGGTGGTGAGCGGCCGCCGCCTTCGCAACCGCGACTGTCGAGCAGCGAACTAGCGGAGATCGAGGATCGGCCACTCGTACGCGCGCGCGTGCGATCGCAGCCGCGAATCCGGATTCACCGCGGTCGGCCGGCCCACCACCGCCAGCATCGGATAGTCCGAAAGTGAATCGCTGTACGCGTGCGAGAGGTCGAGCCGCATCCCGTGCTGCACGCAGTAGTCGCGGATGCGGTTGGCCTTGTTGGCGCCCTCGACGATGGGCGGAATCACCTTGCCGGTGGCGAAGCCTTCGACGAACTGCAGCGAGTTGGCGATCAGATCGTCGGCGCCGAGGTAGTCGACGAGCGGTTTCATGGTGATGTCGATGGCGCCCGTGCAGAGGACGATCTTGCATCCGGCGCGGCGGCACTCGGCGATGATGTCGAGCGCCCCGGGATAGACCGCCGGCGCGAGCACCTCGTCGCAGAGGTCTTGCGCCAGCTCGACCAGGCGGTCCTCGGAGAGCCCGCGGTACGCGCGGTAGAACAGCTCGTTGAAGGCCTTGCGGTTATACCGATCGGCGATGGCGTACGCGGGCGCCATCGCCAGCCCCTTGATCAGCCGCTGCGCGGTGCCGAAGATCGTGCCGCGGTGAAAGACGTAATACGCGTACGCGTGCACCACGTTGGTGGATACGAGCGTCCCGTCGACGTCGAAGAACGCGCCCCGATCAAATGGGTGGGGGTTGGTTGCCGCCGGTGATCCTGGCCGACTCATTGGGACGCTCGAGATCCGGCGCCTCCGGCGCCTCCACCAGGGGGGCGGATGACCTCCCCCCTGGACCCCCCACGCAAGCCGTTCAATTTCGTCTGCGGCCCATGAACCGCAGCAGGAAGAGGAACAAGTTTATGAAATCGAGATACAGGGCGAGGGCGCCCATCAGCGCGTGCTTTTCCTCGCCCTGCTCGCCGATGGCCCGCAGCTTCTGCGTATCGTAGGCGGTGAGGCCGGCGAAGATCAGCACGCCGGCGCAGGAGACGATGAACTCGACCGCGTTCGAGCGGATGAAGATGTTGACGATGCTGGCGAGGATGATTCCGATCAGACCGATGAAGAGGAAGCTGCGCCAGGCGGAGAGATCGCGCTTGGTCACCGTGCCGTACATCGAGAGGGCGAAGAATGCGCCGCCGGTGATGAACAGCGTGGAAGCGATCGACGCCGCCGTGTACGTGAGCAGGTAGACCGAGAAGGTGACGCCGGAGAGAGCGCAGTAGCCGAGAAACATCCCGACCGCCGCGCCGAGCGAAACGCGGTTGAGGGCCGGCACGAACAGCCAGACCAAGGCCAACTCGGCGATGCCGACGCCCCAGAAGAGACCGCTGACGCCGACGATGCGCCCGTCCTGCACGGTGTAGAACGCGCTCAGGATCGACGGGCTGTTGGTGACCGCGTACGCGACGATGCCGGTCAGCGCGAGGCCGAACGCCATCCACCGGTACACCGAGGCCATGAACTCCGCGGTGCGCGTGCGCGCGATGGGTTGTTCCGAGCTCCAGGCATCCATTTTGTCCACTCCTTGAAGGTAGTTGTAATCGTCAACGATTTCCGGCGCCACCGCCCACCTCTTCCCAGAGCGCGATCGCCGAGGCGCAGCGGGCGACGAAGAGCGCGCCCAGCGCGGTGAA